>NZ_JADYXB010000048.1:0-22966 GCF_015864485.1 Pseudoalteromonas sp. SWN166 | reverse complement strand
CGTCTGCAGAAAAGTGAAATTTGCGTAATTAACATCCACTCACAGCAACACCCATCACGTAGGTCGGGCGAGCGAAGCGACTCCCGACGCTAGAATCACAACAAAATCCCTCAATATCTCAGTCGGCCGATATCGTAGCATTTGCTACGTGACTCTCTACCGCTGTGGGCACTACGACATTCTACTGCGTAACGCACCGACCTCAAATTGTAGAAACCCGTTACAGCAATGTGACGGTTTTTTTGCTATCTGGAATTTATTAAATAGCCAAGAGCGCATACCGAACTCAGTAGTGAAACAAAACAGCTCGAGGCGAGCCCCGCGGAAGGCCGCCCCGACACAAAGATAGTGTAGAATTTCACTGTGCCTCTCTACCGCAGTGGGCACCACGACACCCTGCACCGACTTCAAATTAAAGAAACCCGTTACAGAAATGTAACGGGTTTTTCGCTGTCTGGGATTAAATAAATAGCTTAAAGATGGATGAAATTTAACAGAGATAGGGCAACTAAAGATTATTAAATTGTACTAGTGAGGTTTTTTATGGCACGTTTAAATTGATTCTCAAGCTGTTTTTTTCCTAATAAACCTAAGTATTGAATCACTTTTTCATTACTTTCATTTTGTAGTACTAACTTTATTAAGAGTTGTTTATCAGACTCTGTTAATTGAGACATACAAGAAGGAGACTGGTTCATTATCTGCCAAAGAGTCGCAGAGATACTAAATTGAGTGAAGTTACTGTTTACGAGCAAGACTAATCTTTCGCGAATCTCTAGACCTACTAACTCATCGCTAAGCCCTTCAATTAAAATACTTACAAGTTGCCAATCTAGTGTTTTAAAGTGTGTTAAAAGCCCATAAAAAAAGTCGTTTTTAAACTGCTTTTTCAAAGGTTGGATAATTGCACTTTTGTTATTTAAGCATTTAACCACAAGCGCTGAATGTTCAGCTGTGCTTTTATCGCGTTGATAACCCAGTTTTATGGTATCAAATCCTTGGTTCTGCCAAAAATTAAGTAACTGCGCTGTTGCGCCAAAGCTTGCACCAAACCAACTACATTGGTTTTTTACTTGCGACTCGCAATAGCTAAGTAGCTTTTTACCAAGCCCTATATTGTGAGAACTCGGATCAATCGCTATTCGTACAACGCGAGCGCTCAGTTGTGTTAAACAGTCATTATTAAAGCTAAGTTGTGAGAGTGCTTGCGCCATTAAATGTCCTTGCGGACGACGCTCTCCACTTATAACTTGTAGGGCAAGTTCTTCACTCAAACCACCTTCTATGGCGATTAAGCATACGCCAACTAATTGATTATTAATTTTGCTAATAAATAGTCGTTGCGATGGTGCGTCTAGTAGTTGGCGTAAGTCGTTTACACTACTTTGATAGTGAGCTAATGCAAGCAGGGCAATAACTTGCTGCAGTAATGGCTCATTGTTTACAAGGGATTGCTGAGTTATTTCACTATGAACTGGCTGTTCTAATTGATTACTACTTAACTCATTATATTGTGCATCGAGTGCAAACAGTGTGCGAATGTGTTGCTCAAGGGGATCGTGTTTAGCAAAGCGCAGTGGCTCATCCAGTGTTACAACTTTAGAGGCTTTATAGTGCGCTTTAATATAGTTACTAAAGCGAATGGTATAACCTCTGCCATTGCCCTCATACCCAACCAGAGTGCTTGCAAATACTATACGAGGGTAATTAGCTAGCATTTGTAGTAATAACGGAACAGGGATTGCTGCAGCTTCATCTACTAGTAATAAATTGCACTCAGGTAGTGTGTTTAATAACGCGTCAGGTGCAACGTAGTGCAAGTTGGCGAGCTGTTTATGTTCAGCATTGTATTGCAGGCTTAACTCGTTGGCTAAATGTTTAAAGCTACTATGGGTCGCTTTAAACTGAGTACTACAAATAATTACTTTTTTATCAGTCAGTTTTGCTGTTGCGAGGCCGAGTGCTGCCGACTTACCCCTGCCTCTATCGGCATTAATAAGTAAAGGTCTGTTGGCACGGCCCTTAGCCACTTTAACTATTTGTTCAACGCAGCTTTGCTGAGGTTGATAATCAATTTTATTATGTGTAACAAAGCTGGAGTTGTGATCAATACAGCCATTTTTTTCACTAAAATGAAAAGCAGGTAATTGTTTAATAACAGTTGCGAAACGTTGATTAAATAAACTGTAGTTAATGGTATGACCGTGTGATTGTACTGTACTTAATGAAGGGTCTTGCCAAGTAGGTAAGTCACCTAATTCATGCAGTAATAAAAACAGCATACCACCGGCTTTAACGGTGCCGGAAAGTGCTGCAAGTTTATCTGGGTGCAAACCACTAAAACCGTCGTAAACAGCATGAGCAAATTCTTGCCCTAAAATTTGGTGAGTGCGAGTAGGCCAGTATGAATTTTTAAGCGCACGCTGCTTTGAGACAACAAGTGTATTGTTTTCATCTATTAATGAGTTAAGTAATTCATAACACCAAGCTGGGCTGCCCGTAATCAACACTAGCTGACGATGATACGCGCCAGCTAGTTGTTGTTCTAACTCATTTAGGTGAGCTTTATACAGCTTGTAATCGTGCATAGGCCGTTACTAACCATTTACTGCCAAGGTCGTCAAAGTTAACTTGTACGCGAGATTGCGCGCCGCTGCCTTCGTAATTAAGTACGGTACCAATGCCAAACTTAGCATGAAGTACTCGTTGACCTAAGTTAAAGCCACTGTCTTCAAATGCGGCATGGCTAACTGATGCGCTAAAACGCCCGGCAGCAGGTGGACGAGAAACCTGTGTTTTAATACGGATTTCCTCAACGCAGTCCTCAGGGATTTCGCGTAAAAAGCGTGATGGGCTATGGTATTTTTCTTGCCCGTATAAGCGGCGACTCTCAGCATGGCTAATGTATAACTTATCCATTGCTCGTGTCATGCCTACATAACAAAGGCGGCGCTCTTCTTCTAAACGGCCAGACTCTTCGTTACTTTGCTGAGAAGGGAACATGCCTTCTTCTACGCCTACCATAAACACTAACGGAAACTCTAAGCCTTTAGCTGAGTGAAGCGTCATCATTTGTACGGCGTCTTCGTGCTCTTCTGCTTGCCCTTCACCTGACTCAAGTGAGGTATGTGCTAAAAAACCTTGTAAAGGCGAGCTGTATTCTTCGTCTTCAGGAAGTTCGTACTGGTCACATGCGCTAATTAGCTCTTCTAAGTTTTCTACGCGAGCACGGCCTTTTTCGCCTTTTTCAGCTTGGTACATTGCCATCAAGCCTGAGGTTTGAATTGTGTACTTGGCTTGCTCATGTAAAGTTAGATCGCTAATTTTATCTTCTATTTGTTCAACGAGCTCTACAAACTTACTTACTGCGCCAGAGGCACGGCCAGATAAATGCTGTTGTTCTACAATTGCTTTTGCGGCATACCAAAGCGGTAACGATTCTGCTCGTGCACAGTCGCGTATATGGCTCAATGTTTTGTCGCCAATACCGCGTGCTGGCGTATTAATTACACGCTCAAATGCGGCATCGTCTTGACGATTACCGACTAGGCGTAAGTACGACAACGCATCTTTAATTTCTTGTCGTTCGAAGAATCGCATACCACCATAAATACGGTATTTTAAGCCTTCTTGCAGCATGGCTTCCTCGAGTACACGAGATTGCGCGTTACTACGGTATAAAATTGCTGCATCTTGCAGCGCATTACCTGCATTTAACCAGCTTCGTAATTTGCTACTTACAAAGCGGGCTTCGTCTAACTCATTAAATGCTGCATAAATAGAGATTGGCTCGCCATCGTTACCGTCGGTCCACAAGCTTTTACCCATACGTTCTGAGTTATTTTGAATTAATGCGTTAGACGCTTTCAAAATAGTTGCAGTTGAACGGTAGTTTTGCTCCAGACGAATGGTTTCTGCGCTGAAGTCAGTTAAAAAACGTTTAATGTTTTCGATTTTCGCACCACGCCAACCATAAATGCTTTGGTCATCGTCGCCTACAATCATAATGCTATTTGTATCGCCAGCAAGTAACTTTAACCATGCATATTGAATGGTATTTGTATCTTGAAACTCATCTACTAGCATATGTGCAAAGCGTTGCTGATAATGACGCAGTAACGTAGGGTTATTTTTTAACACTTCGTAGCTGCGTAGTAATATTTCAGCAAAGTCGACTAAACCTGCTCTATCACAGGCTTCTTGGTAGGCGGCGTAAACACGCAGCATCATTTGCTCATTAATATCGTATGCTTGAATATCTTTAGGGCGAAGTGCTTCATCTTTTTTGGCGCTTATGTACCAGCCAAATTGTTTAGCAGGCCATTTTTTATCATCAATATTCATCGATTTTAATAAGCGCTTGATCATCCGAAGCTGATCGTCAGAGTCTAAAATTTGAAAGGCTTCTGGTAAGTTAGCTTCACGGTGATGAGCACGTAAAATACGATGCGATAAACCATGGAACGTACCAATCCACATACCACCTACAGGGGCTTTTAGTGTTTCTTCAACGCGGCTACGCATTTCTTTAGCTGCTTTATTAGTAAAGGTAACTGCAAAAATACTGTAAGCGGAGGCTTGCTCAACTTGCATAAGCCACGCAATACGATGAACTAACACTCGTGTTTTACCAGACCCAGCACCTGCTAATACCAGCATGTTTTGTAGTGGGGCTGCAACGGCATCGCGTTGTTTGTCATTTAAGCCATCGAGTAATTGTGAAACGTCCATCGTTACGCCTTTTTAATCAATATTGTGGGCAGTATAACAGGTGTTTTTGTTAGGCTAAATAAAATACTGTTTTTATAAACAGCTATTTATAAAATAGTGTTCAAAACGAGTGACTTGCTACTTATTTAAACAAGCGGAAAAGTGCAAACGCATAACAGAAATTGCTAATTTGACCTAATTTTAGCAAAATTTACTAACTCCTTAAATCTAGACTAATTTAACTATTTGATTTGTAAGCTTTAATAAATTGGCATAAAGTGTGTAAGTAAATAATTATAAAATTAAATAAATACAGAGGTTAGTATGGCAGATCAAGGTTCTGGCGGTAACGTAATCGCAGCATTATGTAATATATTTTTTCCTGGTTTAGGGCAGTTAGTGCAAGGGCGTATTTTAGCGGCTATATTTTTTGCACTCGCTATTATAATAAGTTACGCACTAATTTATGTGCTTGTAGGCTTTGTACTTGTGCCTATTATTTACTTATGGTCGATTATTGACGCAGCGCGTTATAGATCGCGAAGTTAACGGTTTTCAAGTTGAGTAAAATAGCGCCCATGTGGCGCTATTTTACTTTATATGTCCTGTGGTTTACGGGCGTTTACGTATATAATTACCCAATTAAAGATTTACAGGCAAACCCTATGGAATATCAATTTATTCGCGACCCTATTAGTGGGCTACGTATTAAAATAAGCAGTGAACACGCTATTATTGGTCGCTGGCTAAACGAAGAAATAGGCAAAGACAAAGTAGCCATGGTGCAAGCGCTTATTGCATCGGTGAGTTCAAGCTATGAGCCGCTAACGTTAAAAGGCCAAGAAATAGATTTAATATTAACGAAAGACGAAGCATTATTTGAAGCCCATGCGCTTCATCAAGACAGCGAAGACCTAATAGCGTATCAAGATGACGATTTAGCGCTTGAAGAAAATGGTTTAAGTAGTGGTTGTGGCTTTGAAGATTTCATTGATTTAATTGATTCATGGCATGAGTTTACGACGTCACGATAAACATAACTAGCACACTAATAAAAATATACAGCAATGCACAATCAGCATTTTATCTGTATTATTACACCAACGAACATTACGCCAATCAAAACGACAGGAACTGATATGTCTGCCAATTTAAACAAGCTAGTAGTGATGCTAGAAATGCAAAACGCCATGAATACTAAAGTACATGAGCAATGGTTTACTCAAGGGTTTGAATGGTACCGCGCTATTTGGGTTGAGTGTGCTGAAATGTTGGATCATCATGGTTGGAAATGGTGGAAAAAACAAACACCAGATACTGAACAAGTTATTTTAGAGTTGGTTGATATTTTTCATTTTGGTCTATCACTTAGAATTGACGGTGAAACTAGCTACGAAGACTTAGCAAAGCAACTTGAAACTGAGCTTAGCAATGCTCAACAAGCTGATGACTTTAAACAAACACTAGAGATATTGGCGGCGTCTGCTGTTGCTGATAAAACGTTTAATGCAGGTGCCTTTGCCGGCTGTATGGCGCAAATGGGTATGGATATTGATGATTTATATCGCGGCTACGTAGGTAAAAACACGTTAAACTTTTTCCGCCAAGATCACGGTTACAAAGATGGTAGCTATATTAAAGAATGGAATGGGCAAGAAGATAACGAGCATTTAGTTGAAGTAGTTAAAAGCCTTGATACAGAACATGCAGATTTTGCAAAGTTAGTATATCAAGGGCTAGAAGCGCGTTACCCAAAAATTTAAGTCACGTAAGTTGAGTTAGATAATCTTACGATAGTCGGTAACACTTAGGTAATCGGCTATTTCGTTATGTGGTTGTTGGCTATCTGGGTTAGCAACTGCAAGTAAGTGCTCAATGCCGTATTCTCGTGCGGCATTCAAAACCGGCACACTGTCATCTACAAACAAAGTGCGCTGCTTATTAAACCCTAAGTCTTTTTGTACTTGGTGCCACAAACTTTGTTGCTCTTTACTTACTCCATATTCATGAGTAGACACTACGCCATCTAGGTAGTTATCAATCGCTGTATGCTCAAATTTAAGCATGACACTCTCAGGGTGGGCGTTGGTAAGTAAAATTAACTCTTTGCCTGCTTTTTTAAGCTCAGTTAAAAAATGAGGTACGTCTTCGCGCATTTTAATTAAATGCTGAGACTCTCGTTTAAGCTCCATTATAGGCAAGCTTAATTGCTGCTCCCAATAATCTAAACAATACCACTGTATTTGACCGCTCACAGCTTGATAGCGTTTTAAAATATCTGCTTTAGCTGCATCTAGGCTAATGCCCCTTGCTAATGCGTGTTGCGCAGGAATAACGTTAAGCCAAAAATGACTGTCGTAATGTAAATCGAGTAATGTTCCATCCATGTCGAGCAAAACGGTATCGATTTTTGACCAATTTAACATAGGAATTTCAACTTATAAGGTTTATTATTGAACTAACTGCCATGATAGCAAATTAACGCCAATGACACAGAAAAAGCACCCAGTACCACCACAAATCCTAAGTAACAACGTTGTCGCTAAAAGCCGCCTGTTTACTGTGGAGTCTTTAGAACTCAAGTTTTCTAATAACGAAGAACGCCAGTATGAGCGAATTCGCGGCGGTGGCCGGGGAGCTGTCATGATTGTTCCGTTGAGTGCAGACAACGAACTACTACTTGTACGTGAGTATTGTGCGGGTACAAACGACTATCAGTTGGGCTTTCCTAAAGGTTTAATCGATCCGGGCGAAACGCCAGAGCAAGCTGCTAACAGAGAGCTTAAAGAAGAAATTGGCTTTGGTGCTGAGTATTTTAAACCATTAAGAACAGTAACAATGGCGCCAAGTTACTTTAATGCCACTATGCATATTTTGTTTGCTAAGCAATTATATCCACAAACCCTTATTGGCGACGAACCAGAGCCGCTTGTTGTTGTTAAGTGGCCATTAACTCAGTGGCAGTCATTATTAGACCAAGAAGATTTTACCGAAGCACGCAGTGTTGCAGGTTTGCTATTATTAGATAAGTATTTAGCGTCTGGAGCTGCCGATGAATAAATTAATCGAACCGTGTATTGAATTAGCTGAGCGTGCTGGCGATGCAATTATGGCCATTTATAAAAAAGGCGATATTGGCCAACAAGAGAAATCAGATAACACGCCTGTTACCAAAGCTGATTTAGCAGCAAATGACGTATTGGTTGCTGGATTAAAAGCACTTGCGCCCGATATCCCAATTATGTCGGAAGAAACACCTATACCAGCACTCGCCGACCGACAAGATTGGCAGCGATATTGGTTACTCGATCCGATGGATGGCACAGGCGAGTTTATTTTAGAAAGTGGCGACTTTGCAGTAAATATTGCATTGATTGAAAATAATCATCCAGTGCTTGGGGTTATTCATTGGCCTGCAAAAGGGGTGACTTATTTTGCTACCGCTAAAAATGGTGCCTTTAAACGTGAAAACTCAATTGATAAACAAATATCTGTAGCGCCGCCAGAGAACTTGACGCTTGCAGTGAGCCGCCGCCAAAAAATAGAAGCGGTGAGTCAGTATTTAAATAGTCAATTTACAACTATTGCTATTGGTTCGTGTTCTTTAAAAGCTTGTACTGTTGCAGAAGGCAAAGCAGATTGTTTTTTAAGAATTGGTCCAACGGGAGAGTGGGATACAGGTGCTTCACAAGTTATTGTTGAAGAAGCCGGTGGTTGTATTACTGATGCAGAGTTTAACCCGCTAACGTACAACCAGCGAGAGAGTACTGAGAACCCTGACTTTATAGTGATGGGACATCCCGACTGGGAATGGCAAAAAATGATTAATCCACATCAAAGATTGATCGCAGAATAGCAATTTGATTGCTTTTTGTTCGGTTGAACAACTTTAATTAGTTTAGGCCTTGCATTAAATGTTTATTCCTATATAGTAGCGCTCTCTTCAAGGCANAACAACTTTAATTAGTTTAGGCCTTGCATTAAATGTTTATTCCTATATAGTAGCGCTCTCTTCAAGGCAGGCTCGTAAATATTACGAAAATGTTTTAAAGAAATTACAGGCGCGGGATGGAGCAGTCTGGTAGCTCGTCGGGCTCATAACCCGAAGGTCGTCGGTTCAAATCCGGCTCCCGCAACCAATTCTTTATAAGATTTGGTTACTGTAAACTCTAGCTTAAGAGATAAAATAAAGTAGTCGATAGACTTAAAATATACAGGCGCGGGATGGAGCAGTCTGGTAGCTCGTCGGGCTCATAACCCGAAGGTCGTCGGTTCAAATCCGGCTCCCGCAACCAATTATTTTATAAAGATTTAGTGCAATAGGTAGTTTTAAAAGGTCGTCGGTTCACTCTTCACCTTCACAGCTCCCGCAATAAATTTTTAAATTGGAAGCCAAGTTGTAATGTAAGCAACTTTAAACAAGTATACAATTTCAGGCGCGGGATGGAGCAGTCTGGTAGCTCGTCGGGCTCATAACCCGAAGGTCGTCGGTTCAAATCCGGCTCCCGCAACCACTGAAATAAATAAGAATGAAACAACACGCTTAAAGCGTGTTTTTTTATGCCTGAAATTTGATGAGTGTAGTGATTTGGCTTATTCTTTAAAGATCGTCTTCACCGTGTGGGGCATTCACTTCTCATAAGCACAAGCTCCCGACACCCCTGAGATACACTTCAAAAATGTTATAAACTTCTTAAAATAAATCGTTATTACTTAAAACTTTGTTTAGTTTGTGTTAAAACGGCACAAATGTTTTTGGGTTGTTACAAGTATGACTGAACTTTACCACTGGTTTGATTTAATAGGCATTGCGGTGTTTGCTGTGTCGGGCACTTTGCTAGCGTACGAAAAAAAAATGGATGGCTTTGGAGTCGTAGTTTTAGCGACGGTAACTGCTATTGGTGGTGGTACAGTGCGAGATCTAATTTTAGATGTTCCTGTGTTTTGGTTACACGATCAAAGTTACTTTTTTGCCATACTAGCTTCAGTATTTGTTACAACACGCCTTATAAATAAACAAAAGCCGATACCTCATTATATTTTACAAACAGCGGATGCGTTTGGTTTAGCTTTTTTTGCAGTAATGGGGGCGCAAAAAGCGCAGCTTGTTGGTATGCCCGATATGACAGCGGTAATTATGGCTGTAATTACAGGCTGCTTTGGTGGATTAATTCGAGATGTGCTTGCACGCGAGATCCCTATGCTATTAAAAGGTGAGCTTTACGCTATTACCTGTATAGCGGGTGGCACTGTTTATACGCTTGGCATTAGTTTTTCGTTAGTAACCGAAATGGCGATGGTATTAGGTATGTTAATGACCTTATTACTTCGTTTAGCTGCTATAAAATGGCAAATCACATTACACGTTTTTAAATATCCTGACTAAACTGGTGTAATCACACCATTTACTAGGATAAGGAATGTCGTTAGCTCGTATATTTTCTCGTGCTCAAGTGGGTATAAATGCCCCTGAAGTTATTGTAGAAGTTCACCTAGGAAATGGTTTACCCGCTTTTCATATAGTAGGCCTGCCCGAAGCGTCCGTTAAAGAATCAAAAGATAGAGTACGTAGCGCACTCGAAAACTCACAATTTGGTTTTCCCGATCAACGAATAACTGTAAATTTAGCCCCTGCCGATTTGCCAAAAGATGGCGGACGGTTTGATCTTGCTATTGCGGTGGGTATTTTAGTCGCCTCTGGGCAAATAGTGTGTCCTGATATTCACAAGTACGAGTTTTATGGTGAGCTTGCTCTTAATGGTGAGGTGCGTGGTGTAAACGCTATTTTACCTTCGGTACTTGCTGCAAAAGAGCAAGATCGTTGCTGCTTTTTACCTATTGCAAACGACAGCCTAGCAAGCCTAGTTAATGGCGTTAAACGCAAAGCCGTAAGCTCTATTCAAGAAGTGTGGGGGGATTTACTTAATCAACAACCCTTACCATTAAATATAGAGTATCCCGACTGCACACAAGCCCCTGACTTTTTACTTGATTTAAGCGATGTGAAAGGTCAGCCCGGTGCAAAGCGAGTACTCGAAATTGCTGCAGCTGGCGGGCATAATTTATTACTTAAATGTCCTAATGGACCCATAATTAATTTTACTCCTTAAAGGTCAGTAATGAAGTCTTTTTGTCTTTTATTCTTTACGTTAGCCACCAGCTTAGCCCAAGGGGCGTATGTTCCTACGTCTTGGTCTGGAGCTAAGGAAGTCGCAAGGGATGAAGTTTATTCTGGATATACGATTACAAAGTATTGTGGTTGTTTGTATCAGCCTAAAGGTGACAGTGGGGGTGTCATAGATACAGCTTCATGTGGTTATGATGGCTCTAAAGCAAAGTATAAAAACGCAATTACAGTCTTAGATTGGGAGCATGTTGTACCAGCTTCTTTAACACCCGCAAGGCAAATGAATTGTTGGGTTAATGGTAGTCGTAATGTGTGTGAGAGAACTTCCAAAGAGGCTCAAGCCATTATATTTGATTTGCATAATCTTGTTCCCTCAGTAGGGCAGGCTAACCGTATAAGGTCTGACTCTAGGTATGGGATTATCGAAGGGGAAGCCAGAGAGCTTGGGCAATGTGATTTTGAGTGGACTAAAGATATCGTAGAGCCTTCAGAGAAGATTCGAGGTGAATTGGCTAGGATATGGCTTTATATGAGTTATAAACATGGTGTGAATCTTTCTGAGGAAGAACGCTTAATGTTCCTTAGGTGGTCTCTTAGTGATCCTCCTGATGAGTGGGAGTTCATTAGGAATGCTAGGATAAAGGAGCTTCAGGGTAACTCTAACGCTTATGTCGATATGTTTATCAAAGCGCCATTAGAATTACATAATGAATCTAAAAAGTGAACACTAGGTACTTAATGTTTATTCTTATTAGTGGTTTCCACTCAAAGAGCTTTCGTATAACACACTATACGGACTCATGAAGTTAAACTTATCGCTTACCACATGAGGTATATAGTGGTTTACTGCATGGTGCTAATTCCCCTGTAGGCCTTATATATAAAGACTCTCAAGGGAATTACATAGGATAACTATAGGATAGGCTTAAAAGCCAATATCTTCCCATAGGTTTCTTTGTTTTTTCTTTTCTCTCGATAACCTTATTTTCTCTGAAGGCAATGTGAAGTCATATTTAATTTTATCCATGATATCGCTACTTAAAAGTTCATCTTCTGGACTTTCTTCTTTGTATTGTTTTAAGTGTGCTAAAGCAAGGGTCCCACCAACTTTAAAAAACGTATCAAAGACATCAATCGCAAGGGCTTCAGCCGTTTCGTCGTATCCATCACAAAAGCTTTCTCCAATAAAATGCTCTACAGGGAAGCCAAGACGTTTTAATTCTTTAGATAAAGTAGTTGGTATATCTACACCTCTTGACCCAAAAACTGGCAATGCTTTGTCTTTTTTCTGGGGTATTAAACAGAACTCTGCTGCTAGTAATGGCAGATTGTACCTTTCTCGACATATCTGCTTAAAGTTGTCATCAGTTATCTCATCGCCTCTTTGTACTGACTGTTGAGCGCTGTAAGGGAAGGGGGTGTTTGAATGTTCTCTATTAATTGACGCTGGTGCAATCATAAGATTAGAGGGCGTAAGCTTACCTACTAGGTCTCCTTCACCCTTAAGTGGGTCTATATGACACAAGTGGTATTCATAAGTTTTGGTAACTGTTTCACCATCGCTTTGAAATCCACACGCTTTACGATAGAACTTCCACAGGTGAATTAGACCTCTTAACTCATTGGTATCAGCAGGTATTGAGTTTGTACACTGACGTTGGAAGGCCCTACGTAACCATTGACCAAATGAGCTACTAAAGAACTTATAGTCAATGGTCTTAGTGTGGCAGTCTTGGCATATGCTTATCGTAGAGCGACGCTGCTTACCTGTAATTGGATTAGTTGTTAATGCTTTTACTCTACGCTTACCGCACTCTCTACAGGTCACAGGGCGTTGTTTTGCCATTGAAGGGCTCCTTAATTCTCTCTATATTTTATGCACTAATATAATTAGCGAACGAATCTAAGTGCCGTGTCGCTCGTGCGGGGATTCTGGTGTTTTGGGAAGGTATATTACTTTTCTTGCTTCGATTCTTTCACTATGCGACTTACTGAACTTACAGCAATATTATGTTTAGCTGATGTTTTACGTACAGAGAGACCACTATTTATATCTTTCATGACTTCTTCTCTGTTTATGGTAGCGCTACGACCTTTATAAAGCCCTTTCTTCTTTGCTGCTTCAATGCCTTCACGTTGACGCTCTAATATGAGTTCACGTTCAAATTGAGCCACTGCACCAAGCATTGTAAGCATTAGGTTGTTCATTGAGTTTTCACCACCAGCGGTAAAGGTTAAGTTTTCTTTTATAAACCTTATTGTGACTCCTTTAGCTTTTAGGCTTTCAACAATCTCTAGTAAGTCTTTGGTATTACGGGCTAGCCTATCCATAGAGTGAACCACCACTTCATCACCTTCACGAACATGGTTCATCATAGCGTTTAGCTGTGGGCGTTCAGTGCTTTTAGCTGAGGCCTTTTCAATAAACTTCTTATCGTAAGCCACATCAACCAATTGTCTATCAGTGGACTGTTGAGAGGATGAAACTCGAATATATGCGATAGTTTGATGGTTACTCATCTATGAAGTGTTCCTTTATAAATCTAAGACCCATAAATATTACTGTGCCGTTAACTTAAAATCAACCCTAATAAGAACGGTTTTAAGCACTTTCATAATGTTCTCATTTAGCATACCTAAATAAGAACGTTGCATGTGGTTTTTATGACATATTGTAGTAAGCTTGTGATTAATGTGATAAAAACTACCACTTGGACGATAGATATTTTTACTGTAATTAGTGGTGAGTATTAAGGGATTAAAATGAATTATAAAAACGTTAATTTTGACTTGTATAGATATCAACTGTTACCAATAACTCAAAATATACAGCCTGATTTATACAGAGAGATATTGACTAAAGAGGAGTTAAAAAGAAAGAAAAACATACTTTTCCACGAGGTTATATCTAAACTTCCTAATATGGTGAGCAATTCAGGTAATTCACTTCAACAAAAAATAGTTCTAAACACGGAAAGCTGGTTTGCGTTTAAGCTGGGTACACAAAAAACAATAGAAATTGAAAATGAAAACTTTAATAGAGAATTGGTAGACAACTGGCCTCATGTAACAGTCATTATCGATAACAGGTCTGACCGTCAGCTTATAGCCATATCAAAGAATAGTAGAGCTTTTTCGTCAACACGCGTTGTAGCAAAGATCATTAAGGAGTCACTAAAAAATCACTTAGCTAATTTACAGCTTTCAATGCATATTGAGGCTATATTTGAAGAGAAATGTTTCTGGAAGTTAATAAATAAAAATAGGGGAAAGGTAACCTCAATTAAGTTTGAGTTGATTTCACCAAATATGGCAAACATTTCAAAATCCCTAAAAGTGGATTTGAAGCAGATAAATATTGACACAAACTCACATAAAACATGTTTAGAACTAAATGCAGATGATAATGCTTCTTTAGAGATACAAGAGGATAATGAAGTAATTGATGGGTTAGTCGAATATGCATCTAAAGGTGGCGGAGATATAGTTTTAAAAGTTAATGGTATAAAGCGCTCCATACGAACGAAGCAATCAATTAAAACAATAGAAATAGATGAGCTTACAGTTGAATCGCTAAATGCTGAATCATTAGAAATACTATTAGGGGCGTTGAGTTAATGATCCTAGACTACTTTAAAAAAACCTCTTTCTTCATAGTCTTAAGTGTGATTGTTTGGTATTTTTGTTCAATTATTGAGTCTAACTATCTGATGGAATTCTTAGATAAGAATTTAATTTCTCTTTTGATAGCTCTATTCGCAATAAATACCACCACAAGTAGTTTCGTTCTAACAAAACTAAAGGATATTAATCAGAAGTATGGGGGAAACTTTGAGGGAACGTTAGGGCAGTTTAGGATATCAGTAATTGAACAGTTAGTTTTTATAGTATTTGCTCTCTTGATATTGGTGCTTCTAAACAGCCAGAGTGTTGTAGGTTTACATAGCCTTGTGTTGCCCATACTTGAGGTACTATTAATAGTCGTATTTATAGCTAGTTTAGATAATTTATATGATACAGCTAACTCAATTTTTGTAATCCTTAGCTGGGAGTCAGGAGAGGGGCGATAAAAAATCAACTTTTATAAAACACGTTTTTATTAAAAGGTATGACACGACGCAATCGCTAAGGCTAGCTAATAGCCCTTATACTCCCCCCTAGGTAATGAAAAGAGTCACACTTGAATTAAATTATCAGGTTGATGAGCTGAGCCCAATAAAACCTGATAGTAGTTTACTGTGTTATTGATTATTCCCACGCAGCCCTAACTCTAAGTAAATAAGAATGGCCAATGGTAACAAACCTATCCCAAAGACTGGTACTAAGGCAGTAGATACTAAATAGATAAAAATCTTCTGCCCTTTAGTGATCCCGTAATACCAATTTTCTATTTTATTCATTGTTTTTACCTTGATGTTTAGATTTCAACTTATTTAACTTCGAAAATTATCTGTCCGCTATCAGAGGTACATTTCATCGAATCAAAATAACCAACTTTTGAAGATAGGCCTTTGTTGCTAACTTGTAGATGAGATTTATTTTCATACTCTGTTGGCACAAATACATCTTTGCCTGACAGCCAATAGATAACATTTCCATTTTGGTCCTTAACAGTATTCCCATCGAACGACCCTATAACTTTTCCTTGAAGATATGCCTTCACTGATAAGACTCCTTATTTAATCTTTGTGTGATATGAGACTAGCGAACCCGTTGGTAAGCTGGATATTAAAATGCTAAGCGAACTTGTATAGTAAAAGGGTCGATTTGTCAGCGGTGTCGTTAGCTATGAGCCAATTGAGTGGAACTCGTACTGCTTTTAAGCTATCCCTGCATGCTAAGCATTTACAATGTTATTACAACGAATTTAAACCCTGAAAGCAACAAATTATTTTAAGAGCTTCCTTGACTCATAGCTAATATTAGATAATTCCACTTTCTAAAAATCAGGTGTTTAATTGAAAGCCTTCGCCATCACCTGAGGTCCATACCTCAGTATTTTCATTATAGTTTAAATGTATATCATCACCATCATTCACTAAGATATCAATAGACTTTTTGCTAGGGTAAAGCACGATAGACTTCAGTTGTCTTTTAAGATGCTGGTGGAGTTTAAGTCGCTCAGGTTGCTCATTGATATTTGCTGTGAGTTCCGTAATATCTATAGACTCATTGTTAACAGCCTTGGCTGCTTGTATGTCAGCTAGCTCTCTATTTATCTCGTTGATACGGTTCTCTTTGTCACGGATAGCTTTACTGATGTATGTACTAAAGCCATTCTCATCAATGTCTTTAATAAGCTTATCTATTTGCTTTTGTATTGTGACCAACTCACCTTCAAGGCTTAGTGTCTTAGCGGTGTCTTCAGGCTTTTTAGCATAGGTTTTTAGCAGCTTTTGTAGAGCTATTAGGATAACCCATTGGGTATAGTAGTAACGGTGACTCACATACTTACAACCACCACCATACCTAGCTAGACTACACACTAAATAATACCCACCCTTTGGTGAACTCCCTTTATTAACGAATTGTATTGAGGAGCCACATTCGCATGATATAAAACCAGAGAATATGTTCCTAGTTAGTCCCTTCTTTATTGAGCCTGTACTACCAATACGTCTACTTTTTATAGCTGCTTGTGATTTGTACCATAAATCTTCCTCTATCACTTGTGGGTAATAGTCTTTAATGACTTCACCTGTGGCCTCGCGTTTACCTTTTGAATTGGTGACGTGCGGGTGATATTCACCAAGTACCATTCTGCCGTTTAGGAGCTTAGTGATAGTAGATGTATGCCACTGAGATGCCCTTGAGCTAATAGGGGGGATGCCCTCATTGTTTAATCTTCTAACAATAGCTGCTCTGCCATAGCCCTCAGCAGAAAGTAGAAATATGTATCTAACTATAATGGCTTTTACTTCTGAGACTAATATCTCTTTTTTATCATCACTGTAGTGTAACCATGATGGTAGAGGGGACCCCATGGGTTCTGAAGCAGCTCTGCTCTGTTTTTTATGCCATGCATCGCCCACACGTTTGCTCTTTGTTGCAGACTCCTCATGAGCTCGACTCATAGAGACTAGGGAAATCAGTAGGGCATGCATATTCATTTCACCCTTTTTATAAACCTGCCTATCCATGAGGGTGACCACTGCTATTCCTAGGTCTACGATAGTCATTAGGAGCATGAGGGAAGTCTCAACGGGCTGTCTACTCATGCGGTCAAAGCTTTCAATGAGTAAGTAGCTACCTTCCTCTATGACACCTTCTTTAACTGCCTCTATAAACCTACCAAGCTCACCATCAGAGGAGTTTTTACCCTTATAGCCACTAACCCCTAGGTCTCTAAATGATAAGCTCTGAAGTTCCAATCCGTTGCTATTTGCGTATTCTTGGGCGCTTTCTAATTGACGTTTGAGGCTTCTGCCTTCGATTTGACCTTTTGTACTGAAGCGGATGTAACTGTATGCCTTGTTCATAACTCTTATGTAAAACTCTATATAAATGTAGTGAAAAATATATGGGGTCTATTAGGGTATTATAAACTTATTTTTAGGTCCACCAGGCACTGGTAAATCAATGCTTGCTCAGCGAATGGCAACTATAATGCCTACTATGTCGGATGATGAAGCTATCTCGACAGCTGCGCTTTACTCTATTATTGGACAATCCATAGATTTAACTAATTGGCGACAGCGGCCATTTCGTAATCCGCATCATACGTGCTCAGCTGTTGCTTTAGTTGGTGGCTCTTCAAACCCGAAGCCAGGTGAAATTTCATTGGCGCATAATGGCGTACTTTTTTTGGACGAATTACCGGAGTTCGAGCGTAAGGTGCTTGATTCACTGCGTGAGCCAATGGAGACCGGCACGGTTACTATTTCACGTGCAGCAAGGCAAATGGAGTTTCCGGCGCAGTTTCAGCTTATTACAGCATTAAATCCAAGCCCAACAGGGAGCCATACTGATAAGCGGGCAACTCCCGATCAAGTTATGCGTTATTTATCGCGAGTATCAGGACCTTTTATTGACCGTATTGATTTGCAAATAGAACTGCCTCGTCTAACGAGCGTTGAACTACAAAGTACTCAGCCAGAGGAAAGTAGTGCTGAGGTTAGAGCAAGAGTTGAAGCGGCTTATTACCTACAGCTAAAACGCCAAGGTAAGGTTAATGCGAGGCTTAATAATAAAGAAATGAGTGTGCACTGTGTACTGGCGCCAGCAGAGTTGCAGTTTTTAGCTAGAGCAAGCGAGAAGTTATCTTTATCGCCACGCTCTTACCATAGAGTAATTAAGGTGGCGCGTACAATTAGTGATTTAAAAGGCGCTGAAAACATTAGTTTAAATGAGCTTAAAGAAGCACTTAATTACCGCGCATTTGAGCGCCTTATTGCGCAATTAACTAAGTATTAAATAGAAAGCATATAGCCTTTACCGCGAACGGTAACAATACGTTTTTGATCTTTTTCGTCATTTAATTTTTTACGTAAACGACCAATAAGCACATCAACAGTACGATCGTTTGGGCTCCAATCGGGCTGGCCTATTTCTTCTGATATTTTTTCACGGGATGTGGCTTTACCTGCATTACTAATTAAGCAAATAAGCACTTTATGTTCGGCTTCAGTTAAGCGTGACTCAACGCCCGCAGCAGTAATTAGTGTGCGGTTATCGGGGTGAAGCTTAAAGTCAGCATATTCTATAAATTCTTCGCTTTCGTCGTCTTCTAGGTTAACGGCAACACGCTTATAGAGCGCGCGCATGCGAAGTTCTAACTCAAGTAAATCGACAGGCTTACAAATATAGTCATCAGCACCTTGTGCAAGGCCTGCAATACGATCGGCTTGGGAGTCACGACTCGATAATACAATAACGCCAATATCGGTAAGTGTGTTTAATTCTTTTGCCAGCTGAAGCCCATCACGCTTTGGCAAAACAATGTCAATTATGGCTAATGATATAGCACCGCGCAGGTTTACCCGCTGCCTTACAATGTTAAGTGCATCAGCGCCAGTTGGGTCTACCTCTATTGTAAATTCGGTATCTGCAAAGTGATTTTGGATGCGTTTAACGAGTAGTTCATCGTCTTCAACCAATAAAACATTAATAGCCATAGTACTTTATTTTGAATGCTTATAGCTCTGTATGGTAGCACCATTAGGTAAATGCTGAGAAGGGGGTTTATTAGTTTTAAGTAACTTAATATTTCAAAGGTGTATAAGACGTTATTAGAGGATGAGGTTAGCACCTTTAAACTAATTAAAAGGTGCTAAATAATTAATACTACTATTAATAAATCTGTATTAAGTCGTTATTTTAAAGGTTCAGGCTCAGTTATTTTTATACATTGAGTCCCACCATTGAGGTTCATCTTTTAGCTTTTTATCAAAGTATGCGAGCATGGTGTTCCACCAATCAAATCGTTTATCGCGTGCAAAAATTTGGTGGTCGGCGCCTTTGTATTCGATTAACTCTACGTCCTTATTAAGCAGTTTAAGCGCAGTGTACATTGTTAAGCTTTCGCCAACAGGTACATTGGTATCACTATCACCATGAAGAAGTAGCATAGGTGTTGTTACTTTGTCGGCATGAAATACAGGGCTATGTTGGCTGTAAAGCTCAGGGTTATTCCATGGGAAGCTATTTTTTGATGCTTCGCCAGAATATAAATAGCCCCACCAACCTTCACCCCAATACGAGGTAATGTTAGAAATACCCGCATGAGCTATTGAGGCACTAAATATATCGGTTTTAGTTGCTAGTAGCATAGTCATAAATCCACCGTACGAAGCCCCTAAATTCCCTACTTTTTTACTATCAACATAGTCGTATTTATTTAAAAAAGCTTGAGTGCCTTCAATTATGTCATCTGCAGTGTAGTCGCCCCAGGCATTAACATGCTGCGCTGAAAACTTTTGTCCAAACCCTGTTGTACCAGTAGGCTGTACTACATAAACAACGTAGCCATTTTCTGCCCATAAATTAAATGGGTAGCGACCAGTAAAACCACGCTTAACTGGTGAAGTACCGCCGTAGTAATACACGAGCGCCGGGTGCTTTTTAGTTTTATCTAAGTTGCTAGGAATGTACACACGACCCGTTATTTCAATACCGTTTTTATTTTTAAAATTAAACTCTTCTAATGTAGGGAGTCGTGTATTTGCATAGCTATTTGGTTTTGAATCCCATATTAAATCCGTTTTATTTTTACTTACATTAAGGCGCTTTAGTTGTTGTGGCGCTAAAGCGTTAGTGCCACTTAATAAAATTTCGCTATTACGGTCGTGTGAGTAACTAAATTGTTCAACAATATCCAATCCTGTATTTAACTTTTTAAAACGCTGTTTACTTAAATCAAATAGGTAAAGTGGTTGAGTGTCTTGCTCTGTTACTTTAATGAGCGCATCGCCGTTTTCTAAAACGTGCAGTTGGCCAATAGCTGGGTCGAATTGTTTGCTAAGTGCTTTAACGTTTTTACCGCCTTCAGTAAGTAGGTAGAGTTGCCCGTCGTAGTTATTAGCAAGCATTGCTTTTGGTAGCGCTCTGCCTGCGCCATTTTTAAAGTCAGGGCCTGCAACTACATAAATATCTTTATTTGCGTATTTAGCTTGGTTAAATGTTTTAAATTTACCTAGGGATGAAAGCTTGTTTGATTTTAAATCGAGTTCAACAAGTTCTGTTTCTGGGTGGGTTGATGCCTGCATTGCCATTACTGGGCGGCTCATTAATATTTTGCCACGGTTACTATTTGAATCTTCAAGGCTGTAAGAAAGAGGACCTTGGCTGAGTGGTTTTGTTAACCCACTTTTAGTATCAAGCATATAAATTTGGCTGGTGGTACGTGCATACGACCAACGATCTTGTAGACCTTTATAGTGCTTGGTTAAGCTGTTAGTGCTCTCAGGTGATTTAGACCAGCTAAACAAAAGACTGTTTTCGTTATAAAAGGTAAAGCCATTGGCTCCTTCTAAATCGTTTGCTAATGTTTTTATCGAGAAGTTTTTACGGCTAAGTTGTTTAAGCTCACCATTTAACAAATACACTAAATATTGGTTATCTGGACTCCAAATAATGTTATTTGGTTGGCCTGCTTCAAAGCGATAAAGCGTTTGATTGTCTGAATTTTTAAGTACAGTAACTGTATTTGCTTGGTTTTGTGTTTTATCGCTATAAGTACGAGTAGTAGTAACGTACTGCTTGGCATTAGGTGCGAGTGATAATTGGCTGATTGTAGGGGCATCAAACAATTGCTTTGCAGATAAACGTTTTGTTTGTGAAGTGCTAAGCGTTATTTTATCAACCTCGCTTTTAGGTGCAAAATCAAGTGTTACGTCATGCCAATTAGCTACTTGCTGAGCTACTATTAAAACAGAGTGAGTACTGTTACTTAAAGCCAGTTTATAGCTGTTCTTGTCGCCAGTTTGTAGTTCACCATTAATAAATAGCTGACCTTGCTCAATCCCTTTTAAGGTAAGCGTACCTTGAGTGAAGCGGGTTGTTTCGATATTAAATTTTAGTGCCTGTAACCCACCTAGAGTGAGTGCATTGATTTTATTAAATGGCTGCCAATTTTGTTTTTTCCCAAATACAGAAAAACTATCTGAGTCTGCTTGTAGTTGCGGTAATAGGTTATTAATAATGGCATTGCCATGAGGTGTTTGAAAAGGCTTTAATTGCATGTCTTCGGCAAGCGGGCCGATAAATTGAATTTTTGATTTATCCAATGGTGCAGCTATTGCAGCAAAGCTTAAACTGCTAAGTGTTAAAAGAGTCGCTGCGTGTTTAAATAGTTTATTTTGATGACACCAATGTGCACTAAATTTCATTATTATGCCTATTATTATTGGAAGTTTGGCCAAATATAGCATGTATTGTTACTATGCTCACATATCCAATATAGAGGAGAGAAAGTGACTTTACTGATAGTTTATATGGTAGTGGCGATTGTTATTTCGTTTTTATGTTCTGTGATGGAGGCTGTGTTATTAAGTATTTCGCCCAGCTATGTTGCATCACTTAGGAAAGATCATCCTGAGCTTGCTAAACAGCTCGAAAAACTTAAAAACAATATAGATCAGCCTTTAGCTGCTATTTTAACTTTAAATACGGTTGCCCATACTGCGGGTGCTGCTGGGGTAGGCGCACAGGCAGCTGTCGTGTTTTCCGATGCGGCTGTAGGTATTGCATCAGCCATTATGACATTCCTCGTATTAATTCTTTCTGAAATTATTCCTAAAACCTTGGGGGCTAATTACTGGCGAGCTCTAACGCCAAGTGTTACTTACGCTTTGAGGTTTTTAGTTATATCGCTAAAGCCTTTTGTATGGTTTGCACAAAAGCTAACAAATTTAATGGGTCCAAAGCACGATGAGGCTTACTATATTCGTCAAGAGATAGAGGCAATGGCTGATATAGGTACGGAGTCGGGTGCATTACATCAGGATGAGTCCGAAATAATTCGTAGTTTATTGCATTTTAGACATGCAAAATTATGCGACTTAATGACGCCTCGAACTGTAATTTTTAAAATCCACAAAGACTTAACAGTAAATCAGTATTTAAACGATCACGGCTCGTCGTCATTTTCTCGTATATTGGTATTTGATAAAGACAGCGACGATATTGTTGGGTTTGTGCATAAAAACGATATTATGCTGGCATTTCACCGTTTAGGTACCGATTACAAAATTAGCAAATTGATTAAGCCTATTTATACGGTGCCGAGTTCTCAAAATGTATCGTCGTTACTGCAAACTCTTTTAACAAAGCGCACGCATATATGCCTAGTTGTAGATGAGTACGGTGACGTGCAAGGTATTGTAACGCTAGAGGATATGATTGAAGCTTTAATGGGGCTAGAGATTGTAGATGAGCGTGACCAATCTACTAATATGCGCGCAGTAGCAAGGCAGCGTTGGCACAAACGTTTAGCAAGCAGTGCGCATATAGTCAGTGAAGAAGATAAACACACTCGGGGTGATAATTAGTTAACCAGCCCCGATTAAATATGGTAGTGTTTAGAAATCTGTGTCATTTCAGTATTATTAAGAAAACAGGAGTGACACATGACTCAATCTTTCGATTTCAACAAAGCATTAGCTGAACTTCAAGCTGGTAAAGGTCTTACTG
>NZ_JADYXB010000047.1:0-23307 GCF_015864485.1 Pseudoalteromonas sp. SWN166 | reverse complement strand
GGGTGGGTTGAAGATAAGCTGCTTGAATTAGCGAAGGTATTTTGTATTGATGTATGTGCTTATGCCGTAATGAGTAATCATACCCATTTAGTACTGTATGTAGATGATAAGAAAGCAAACAGGCTGAATGATAAAGCGATTGTTATTCGCTGGCATAAACTCTGTAAAGGCACATTGTTAACGCAAAAATATGTACAAGGTGAAAAGCTAAGTAAAGTTGAACTCATCTTTTTCAATCAAACGGTTAAACAATACCGTGAACGCCTAGCAAGTATCAGCTGGTTTATGCGGCTATTAAATGAAGATATTGCGCGTAGAGCAAACAAAGATGATAGCTGCACAGGTAGATTCTGGGAGGGTAGATTCAAATCGCAAGCATTACTAGATGAAGCAGCACTTGCAGCCTGTATGGCCTATGTCGATTTAAATCCCATTAGAGCTAAAATGGCTAACACTCCAGAGGAGTCAGGCCATACCAGTGTACAAAATCGTTTAACATGCGCGGCAGAAGGTAAACAACCAAAACAGTTACTCCGTTTTGCAGGTATGCCTCGTCAGATTATGCCTAAAGGGCTGCCGTTTGAACTTAAATCGTACCTTGAACTTGTTGAGTTAACAGGGCGAATAATGCGAGAGGATAAACGCGGGCACATTGATAATATGAACCTTCCTTTGCTAGAAAGACTTAATATATCCCCCGAAAACTGGTTAAAACTCACCACACAATTTACGCGCGTATTTCATGGCGCAGTAGGTAGGCCTCCCTCACAAGCAAGTTACTGTGAAAATCTAAACCGGAAACGGCGCTCAAATATCAGTAATTGCGAAAAGCTACTCGCATAAAACTAAGCTACTCAGTAAAACTATTCAGTAATAAATCACTACTGCATTATGCAGTTATTTTCATGCGTGTAATTCAGGTTTAAGAATGCTAATGACTTATTTATTAGATGAAATGAAAGTGACCCAGTAATAAAAGATAAATTTTGAACTTGAAGAGCAAATATTAGTGTCACAGTTTTGTTTGTTCAATTAAAGTGGCTGTCTAGTTTAGTTGGTTGTTGATACAAAATACTATCACTGTATTTCACGCTGTGTTCGTCGCGCATTTTTATGTGGAGAAGACCGTTTTACTGGTCAATCTTACGAGCATCGACGAGGGTGGGTTGAAGATAAGCTGCTTAAAATTAACAAGACACCCTAAAATTAACAAGACACCCAATCTAAATTTTTTATTCAAAAATTAATGCTTAAGTTTTTTTATGCGTTAACGACTAGTTATGCATTTAGTAAGTATTACAAACAACAAAATGGTATTCATAATTTATGAATACCATTTTAATGTTCAGTAAAAGCTTATTTAAACTACTTACCTCAACTGCTTATAATAGAAATTTAAAGTCTACGCGTAATACTCTCGTCTGAGTTTATTACTTGTAAAGCTGCACTTGTGGCAAAACCACCCGCATCATCAAAGGTGACATTAATCCAGTTACTGCCTTGTAAAATGTCATGAGGTACAGGGATTTCAATCACGCCAAAGAAGCTTGCACGACCGTTACGGGTTTTACCGTTCTTTTGGTCATATCCTCTAAAGTCTTTTGGCACTGTTACCGTAACACCATTCACTTTTACAACTGGAACAAGAGACTTACCATGAGCACGGCCCATACCTAAGCGTAATACAGCTTCACCTTGGGCTCCCACTTCAACATTTTTAATATTAAATAATAGACTACTATTCGCCTTAATCGGCTTTTTATAAGTTGTTGCGTAATACTTTGTTTCTTGATTTACTTTATCAATGTTTATCTTGTTTTGATAAGTAATGGTCATAATCTTAGTACTTTCTTTCGGTAAAAATACGGTACCTGGCACACTCGTTAGGTTTTTAGTTTCCAATAACGCATGGTTATTATTATCGTAAGATAACGTTTTTATTTGAACTGATTTAACCGAGTTACCCGTAATACCCAATGCTTTCAATGAAACATCAGTATCTTCAAACTCTAAACTCGTCATGATGATGTGTGCTTTATTATTTTGCACATACGCATCAACCATTATATCTAAATCTGATGCCCAACTATCAACATGCGTACCTCGAACATTCGACCATAATTGATAAAACTTCACTAAATCAGTGTATACCCATTGTGTACCTGTTTGACCTGCTTTCTCAAAATTTTGACGCATTAAACGGTTTTCATATGGGTAACCGGTATCACCATGTCTACCCCATTCAGCTTTCACTGGAATAAATGGGATAGCTTTAGCAATAACATTAGGGCGTTCTAAAAATTGTGTTAATAACGCATTATAACCACGTAATTTTTCAGCATCGCGAACATGCGTCCATGGTTTATTACGTAATGAATGCACCGAAGCACCATATTCAGAGATTAATAATGGTTTAACTCGACCAAACTTAATCGTTGAATATTGCTCTAACATATCAAGGGTTGCTTCAACATTACTACCACGTCTATATTCTTCGCCGCGTGGGTGAGTAGGAAAATCATATAAATGAATTGAAAAAACATCCATATCTTTGCCTCCCGTGTCGATAAATAATTTATCGTTGTCTTCCCAGCGTTGGAAGTTATCCCAATCATAATTAGGGAATGCTGTGGTATATCCAGCAATTTTAACGCCTTTATTTAACTTTTCGTTATTTGTTTTACGAACTTCTTTAGCGACACTGGTGTGGTAACTAAAAATATCAGAAATAGGAGCTTTTGCTCTGCCATCTTTAGGATCGATATTAAGATCGTAAAGAGGTTCGTTAACTACCTCTATAAACGCAGGTTTTGGATGACCTACTGCAGTATTACTTTGCGCAAAGTAATTTTTTAAGAACTGGCCCATATAGTGACCTGTTGCTGTACCAAGTGGCTCTTGCGCTGTATCTGTTTGTGAGAAAGCCCAACCAGTATTGCCAATGTTAGTACCATCAGGATAATACGGGTGAACTTGACCTGCAACAACCATATTTTCTGATCTATTTTTAAAACGTCTACCATTAACGAATCTGGCCTGAGTGCTTTTTTCAAAGGTATTTACTGCTGCTTTCCCTAGAGTTGTTGCGGTTGATTCGTCAATAAAACCTGAACGGATGTTATCTTGTGCTTGACCAAAAAGTTGGTTTTTCATATACCCTGTATCACGACCAAAATATACGTCGTAACCTTTGATGAATTTTCCGATCAAATCATCTAATTCATTATTACCTTTGCTATCATCATTCCAATCATTTTCAGTTGGTGCTGAATGTAACGAAATAAACTTTTCACGATTGAAACTTTGAATATTACCGATACGATGTTTAGTATCTAAATTAACATCAACGTTAACTTTATTTGTAGCCGCTATTACATTACTTGTAAAAGTAGCTGTAAGTATTGGTAGAGCGATAATTAATGCTTTATATAGCATTGAATAATTTTTTTGCTTGTTTATCATATAGTATCTCGGATGTTTAGATGTTGTAATTATTTCCATATAAGAAAATCCTCTATTTCTTTTTTATCCTTTTTATTTCTTCCATTAATTTTTCTATTCCATCTGACATAAATCATTAATTAACAGCGATTTTTTATAATTTCAACTACTCGCTGTTAATTTATATTAATAATTAAAGTCAATATTTTAAATCTGAATAGAGCAATAAAACTTCTTTAAAAAAATAGCTCTATTCAATAAAGACCTAATCAAGATACATTGTAAACAATTAACTATCAACCAAAGGTGCAATTTACTCAGTATGCGTCACGACAAGAAAATATCAGCAATTGCGAAAAGCTACTCGCATAAAATTTAAGCTACTCAGTAAAACTATTCAGTAATAAATCACTACTGCATTATGCAGTTATTTTCATGCGTGTAATTTAGGTTTAATAGGGCTAATTACTTATTTAACGGATGAAATAAAGTGACCCAGCAATAAAAGATAAATTTTGAACTTGAAGAGCAAATTTAGTGTCACAGTTTTGTTTGTTCAATAAATGTGGCTGTCTAGTTTGGTCTGTTCCATAAAGATTGGCCTATTGAGAATACGCAAAACTAGCAAGAGACTTTAGATTGGGCAATTTTATAAGTTTTCCATGTTCTACAGGCTATTAAAAAGGCTGCTTAAATTAAGCAGCCTTTTACATTTAATGTTTTTGAGATTAACCTCAGAGGAAATAAAGAATTAATCTACTGAACGATTAATTTTTAAGGCAAGGAGTCTTCAATTGACAACAAAAAGAAAATTCATCCAAAGTATTCCTAATGAAATGGTAGATCCAATTACAGGTCTTAAAGCGAGTAATGAGACAGAGTTGAGCTCGTTATTGGCCTATCATCATGCAAATAGCTCTATTGACTGGGGTAGTGTTAACCTTTATTCAATTCCATATTTATCTGACAAACTTTGTTCTTCAGAATATATTAATTGCTCAACCCCATTTTATTGTGAATATCCTCTTTTTTCAGATTCAGAAACTGTAGATATATGGGGGCAGATGCCTGCAGATTTACTTTCGTTTTCTAAAAGCGAAAATACAATCGTGTTAATCGAAAATAAAATTGGAAGTAAATTTACAAGCGCTGGTACTCAGCTTATAAGGCAAGCAAAGTTCCTTGAGAAAAGTGGTTTTAAAAACAAAACATTGTTAGTTCTTACTTCAGAGTTATTTTTGTCTAAAGGCTGGTATTTAAGTGAAATGCAGAATGTAATCGACAACGTTGAAGGTGTTAAAGTTTTTGCTATGAAATGGGAAGATATCTTCAATGCTATTGAATCTAAAGGTATTAATTAGGGGAATAAGAATCTAAGGGGGTCAAATGTTGACTTCATACATCAGAACATAAATTGGTTAAAGGTTTTGATATTAGCTATTTTTACCCTCTAAAAGCGAAGCGCCTCATATCCTCTTTGTGAATTAATCTTAGTTTACGAAAGTGGGCATTAACTTGAGGTACGCTAAGCGTATGCTTTAAACGTAAAACATCGGCGAATTAGAATATCTAATACATGCCGATGTTTATAGTTTATTCAAATGAATAGCTTACTTGAAAGGTATTAAGCCTTAGTTTTGTTTGCGGTAAAGGCTTATTAAGCATATCGCTAAAAGTAACGTTGCAATCATGCCCGAAGCGCCTGCGACAGCTGATGGAAGGAATCCATCACGGCCAAAGGTAATTAAAATACCATTGGCTAACATTGCAACTCCGCCTGCTAGTGCTGTAAGTCCGCCAATGGCTTTACCACCTTTAGCTAAGTAAGACAGGCCAAAAACAAGTGCTGCTAATCCTAATAATACTTTAGCTGCGTAGTAAATCATGAATGACAAAGAAACCACGCCACCAATTAAAGGTTGTGCGCCTTCTAAGGCACCCGCTACTTTTCCAAATGTAGAAAACAATGTAAGGCCAATACTTACCTGTACTAGGTTAAGTACCGCACTAAAGGCGATAGCCGACCAGCCTAGTTGAGAATGTTTTGCTTGTACCATTGCTGTACCAGCAAAGGCAGCAAGCACAGTAAATACTAGTGCTTCTAGCCCCCATGAAAACTGCCTTGAAAAGCTAATTTCTGCACTATAAAGGGCAGAAGAAATAGCCTGAGATATTGCCAATACTAACAATAAAGATGCTGAAATTAGGATGGTGCGTTTATTCGTAAATTCCATTATTTACCTCTTATAATTTTATATTTGACGCTTTAAAAAGATGCAATAGCTCTGAATACATCAATCAGATGAAACTTTTATATAAATAGCGCTCATACTTGCAGATATAAGACAGGCGAAACTATTTAATAATTTCACTAAACTTATAAAAATAATAATTAATAACAAATAGGCTAAAGCTTTGGTTTTTTAAATCAAAATTAAATTGTAAAACTGTTTTTATTTAAGCCATTTATGCCCTTTAAAAGCGCAGTGCCTCATACCCTCTTAGTAAATCAACGTTTAACTATCTTAATTATCAAGAGGGTATTAATTTTGAGTACGTGGTTAAACGGCTGATTACTTACGGCGTTAAGAGAAAAATATGAATTGAGACCAATCACTTAACGCTATAATAGTTTGTTGTGTAGGCGGGGCTACATAGATTAAACCTGCAATGGCAATAATCGAAGCTAGCGTAATTAATTTATTATCGAAGTCAGCTATTTTCATAGCGGTGCCAAAAGATCGTTTAATGGTGACATTGCTTAAATCTACGCTGTAAATTTCGTCCAGCAATAAATGAATTAACCCGCCTAGTAAAATAAATCCACCTGTTAACCAGGCAAAAGTGGCTGTTTGTGCTGTTGATTGGTCATTCAGTTTCCATGCTACTTGCGTTGTTAATAGCGCGCATAACAGTATAAATAGTAAAGAGTGGCAACTACCTCTGTGTACTGTGATCCATTCAAAAATGGGTCTAATAATATATTTCATAAATCCGTACACCAATAACGGCACTACGATTAATTCGATAAAACTAATTGTAATAATGAGCTCGGTGGTTATGTAATGCAGTACCAGTAATACAGCGCTGAGTGCAAATAAGTTAAAAATAGTATCGAGTGATGTGGAGTTATCTGAATCTATGTCGGGTAATAAGCCGCCGATTGAGCCTAAAAACCATAACCAGAGCGCGTCCTTTAAATCAATATGGCCTGCAGATAATAAGGTGGCTGAGGTTAAGCCTGTGATGATTAGCGCAGTATTAAGATGAGTATTGAAGTTTGCCATTGTGTCTCTTGATAGGAAAATAGGGGGGCATTCTAACAATCAAAAACTTAATTGTTCAATTTACTTTAAAGGTGGGCTTAAAATAGCGTGAGCTTGGATAATAAATTTATTTATGGCTGCTATTTTTAGCAGCCACTTTTAGAGGTAATTTTGTTTTATTTACTTTACCTGCGCTACTTATGTTTATAGTAAAGGCTTTTTTAAAAGCCCAAACAAAAACCAAGTACCAATCATTACTATGAATGCTGATAAATAAAGCGCCATATTATAGTTACCAAAATATTCCAGCAGGCATCCACTTGGTATAGGCGCTATTATTTGTGCGTCGCCGTAGGCTAGGGTCATCGTGCCCATAGATCTTGCAGGGTTACTAGGATAAAAGTTACCCGCCATGGTTAAAACAAGGCTTACACAGGCAATAAAGGTGCCTCCAAACAGAAGGGTACTTATTATAATTACGGGGAGCGTATCGCTAATAGCGGGCAAAATAATACCAATTAAAAGTAAAGTGTATGCGGCTATTAAAGCTTTAATAAATCCAGTACGCCGTGCTATAGAATCCCATATTAATGTGGCGGGTGTTGCTGCAAGCCCCACTAATAAAAAAGCAATGCTACCTTGTCCTTTTAGGCCTTCAACACGCTCTACTATATCAACAATAAAAGTAGAGCTTACGGCGTAGCCATATCCTGCGCAAAAATAGGCTAGCATCATTAATAATTTAAACGTTTTACTTGGTGGGTTGGCTTTTTTAGTTACTTTTACTTGCCCATGAGCGCTGGGGTGTGGCATCCACCGCCATGCTGGTATTGCAATAATTGCAGCCAAAATGGCTAACGCTATCCATTGTTGTTGCCAGTTACTATTTGTGGCTAGCATTGACTGTACGAGTAGTGAGGTAACAACAATACTGATGCCTGCTCCGGCAAAGTGAATGCCTAGCTCTGCGCGATGATTATTATTTACAAGCCATTTTAAATTACCCTGTATTATTTGTGAGAGAGAGGGGTGTGGTCATCGAAAACATGCACTTGTATGGCAACAAAAAGCAGGGCGCACTAATGAAGAGTTAATGATTATGAGTAGTGCAGATGGTGTTTTAGGGTGTGTATCTGCTGGTTTAGGTTACACAATTATGGGTAAAAACATGGTTATAGGAAGCCGGTACGAAAAACCGCTGTGTATAAACCCTGTTAGCTTTGGCCCTAAGCATGTGGAGCTTTCGATTGTTTATAGAAAAGATTGCCCTTTGGAGCCTGGCGTACTCGCTTTAGCAGAACTATTACAAATTAAATAGGACAAAAACTAAATAGAGGGGCAAACCTAAAGGCTAATTAATTACACTTAACAGCTTGGCTTAAATTAGCGTTTGGTACATCAATTTTACTTAATAGCGTTAAATTTACGTATTTATTAACATTGGCAATGTTATATTATTGCAATTGCTGTTTGATATAGTATAACATTCACAAATTCTGATTCCCCATATAGAGTTTAGTGTGACAACACCTACCGCAATTAATAAAACATCACCAATAGAATCACAAATCCCTAAGCAACCCGTTAGTAGTACACACAATAATCGCGATGCCATTATTGAAGTGGACTCGCTTTGTTTTAGCATTAAAAACAACGCTATTTTAAAAAACTTAAACTTTAGCGTGGGCCCTGGCGAAATTTACGCGCTACTAGGCGGTAATGGTGCGGGTAAATCAACCACTTTAAAAACGTTACTGGGTTTTAATAAACCATCCGAAGGCTCGGTAAAAGTAGCAGGTAAAGAGGTAACACAAGCGCTTGATTTTGTGCGTGGTAAAACCGCGTATTTACCTGAGTCGGCAACGTTGTATCCGCATTTAACAGCACGCGAAAACGTAGCGTATTTTTTATCACTTGCTGATATTAATAAAACAGACGAGCAAATTAATGCCGCGTTTAACCGCGTAGCCTTGCAAGAAGCTGCGTGGGATCGCCACATGCAAACCTACTCAAAAGGCATGAGACAAAAAACAGCGATTGCATTAGCCATTTTACGTGAAGCACCGATATTTTTACTTGATGAGCCTACGTCGGGCTTAGATCCTGTTGCAATTGACGAGTTTAACCAACTTGTGCGTGAGCTTGCATTAACGGGAGCGACTATTTTAATGGTGACGCACGATGTATACGGCGCATGCCAAGTGGCTAATCGTATTGGTTTATTAAGAGCTGGTGAGCTGGTGGGCGAATTTGACGCACCACAAAATGGCCGTATTGATACCGAACAAGTCCACGCAGCTTTTGCACAAAGAGGCGCGTAATGAGCATAAATAACTTTTCAAAGGTGGTTATTGTTGCAAAGGATGAATGGCGCTATTGGCTTCGTTCAAAACTTGCAATGACGGTACTTATTATTGGTTTAGTGCTCACACTTGCGTCGGTAATTGTGACCGCTATTACTATGATGGAGCTAAGCCATACTCGCCACGAACTGCAAACAAGCGCTGAGCAAAGTTTTGTTGATCAGCCCGACCGCCACCCGCACAGAATGGTGCATTATGGGCATTATGCATTTAGAACGCCTTCGCCACTGAGCACACTCGACCCAGGTATTGATGCCTATACGGGTAACTCTATATTTTTAGAAGGGCACAGACAAAACAGTGCAATGTTTGCAGATAGCCGCCAAGGTACAGCATTAGCCAAATTAGGCAGTTTAACCCCTGCATTTATTGTACAAACACTCGCACCGTTATTACTGATATTAATTGGTTATAGTGCTATTAGCCGAGAACGTGAGTCGCAAACGTTATCTTACTTGTTATCGCAAGGTACATCGGGCGTAACGCTCATTGCAGGTAAAGGGCTTGCGTTAATGTCGGTTGTAGGATTAATTTTAATTCCGCTTACGGTATCGGCTCTATTTACACTTGGCTCAGGCGAAGGGTTACTTGCTGTGGCAAGCTTTGTGCTTGGCTACGCTTTATATTTAACTGTGTGGGTGCTGCTTGTTTTATTGGCATCAAGCGTGTTTAGTAAAAACAGCGGCAGCTTTACAACACTCGCTTTTGCATGGATTTTACTGTGTATTGTAATGCCACGAGTAGCGAGTACAACAGCTTCAACGGCTGTACCATCAGCAGGTAAAATAGAAACCGACTTTGCTGTAAAAGCCGAGCTTAGAAAACTAGGTGACGGCCACAACACAAACGACCCCGCATTTAAGCAATTTAAACAATCACTCCTTACTAAATACAACGTGAGCAGTATTGATGAGTTACCCGTTAATTTTAGAGGGCTTGTGGCAAGCGAATCAGAGGCTGAGTTAACTAGCGTACTCAATAAGTTTGCCCAGCAGCGTATGCAAGCTGAGCTAAAACAAACAAAGGTGTCGCGTTATTTTGGCTGGGTTTCACCTATGGTGGCAATTCGGTCGTTATCAATGATTGTAGTGGGAACAAGTATTGAAACGCATCATCGTTTTTTACGCGAAACCGAACAGCTGCGCTTTGATTTTGTACAAGGGCTTAATAAAGTTCATGTAGAAAAGCTTAGCTACCAAGACGACATGAACCGAAATGCAAATACTGCAGCAACCAAAAAGGCACGTGTAAGTGCTAAAAATTGGCAAATACTGCAAGATTTCACCTTTAATGTAGACACCCCTGAAGTAAGAACGCAGCGAAGCATACCCGCTTTTTTACAGCTACTACTTTGGATTGCAGTGTTGTTAGGCGGGATTAAATTTGTAGGGAGGCGTTTGTTATGAGTTACCTATTAAAACAATTTGTGCGTGAATGGCGTTTTTTACTTCGTCAAAAATATTTAGTGGTATTACTGGTATGTACGTTTGTTATGTCGGGATTTGCCGTTTATAGCGGACTTAGCGAAGTAACACAGCAAAAGCAAACTATTGAGCGCTTAAAAGCAGCCGATTTAACGGACTTAATTAATGTACAGCATAAGTACGATGATGCAGGCTCGCTTGCTTATTACAGTTTTCATTTAACGTATTCATCGCCTTCAAATTTAGCATTTGCTGCTTTAGGCGAGCGCGATATTTACCCGTGGAAACACCGCTTAAACTTACTTGCGCTAGAGGGGCAAATATACGAAAGCGATGCACAAAACGCAGAGCTTGCTCAGGCAGGTAAAATTGATTTTGTATTTGTATTAAGTGCTTTAGCGCCATTAGTGATTATTTTATTATTTCATGACTTATTTGCTATTGAGCGCACCAGTGGCAGGCACGATTTGCTGGTAACTACGGCTAAATCTTATTTTGCGCTGTGGGGCGCACGTATAACGGTAAGGTTTATAGCGGTAATAATATGCTTAATGTTGCCATTTTATGTAGGCGCATTTATTAGCAGTTCAGTATTGGGTGATGTTGGCTTTATTACTTTTATATGTGTTATTTACTTGGCTTTTTGGACGTTATTGAGTGTGTGGTGGGGCAAAAATGCCATTAGTGCGCCACGTGTTGCCTCAACCTTAATAGGTTTTTGGGTATTAGTTGCGTTTATTATTCCTATTTTAGGTGATTTAGCGATAAACAAAGCGGTGCATTCGCCAAAAGGTGGCGACATTGTGCTTACCCAGCGAGAAGCAGTTAATGGTGCGTGGGATATTCCAAAGCAAATAACCATGGACGCCTTTGTGGCAAATCACCCCGAGTGGACAAACTACACCGACATGCAAAGTGAGTTTGAATGGAAATGGTACTACGCATTTCAGCAAGTGGGCGATGAAAAAGCGGCGAAGCTATCACACGCTTACCAAGATGCGGCACGTAAAAAGTATTCATTAGCCGGATTTGTATCGTGGCTATCACCGCCATTATTACTTCAACGTGGTTTAACACGAATGGCTAAAACAGATGCCGTAGCGGCATTTAGGTATGAATCGCAAATGCGTGGATTTCATAAAAGCTTACGGACGTTTTACTACCCGTGGTTATTTGTAAAAGGTAACCCAACTAAAGCAGCGCTTGAAAATATGCCAAGCTTTAGCAAAACCATACTTAATGAACAAAAAAAGCTAAGCAATGTAGACGCTCAGCCAAAACAAAATTTATCAGCTAACTAATGAACAAGGTTTATCATGAATACCAATAAAAAAGGGCTTAAGCTCACTTATATTAGTGCCTGCTTAGCAAGTATGTTTGCAAGCCACGCTATTGCAGCTAATGAGAACACTAGCGCTAAAAACAGTGCTAAAGAGCCTATTGAGCGTTTAGCGGTTACTGGTTCTCGTCAAGCATACCAAGGTAATTTTAGCCCTTTAGAAACTCCGCAATCAGAGCTGAAAATAGATTTAGAAGCACTCGAAAATGCAGGTGCAATAGATTTAAACCAAGCGCTTGATTTGTCGGCATCGGTTGCGCGTCAAAATAACTTTGGCGGGCTTTGGAATAGCTTTGCGCTACGCGGCTTTGTTGGCGACGAAAACCTGCCAAGCAATTACCTTGTCAATGGGTTTAATGCTGGGCGTGGCTTTGGTGGCTCACGTGATTTGTCGGGTATTGAATCGGTTGAGGTGTTAAAAGGCCCTCGCGCAGCTTTATTTGGCAGAGGTGAGCCAGGCGGCACAGTAAACCTTGTTACTAAGCGCCCAACTTTTGATACAAGCGGCGAGCTAAAGCTAAGCGTAGGCAGCTTTGACACCTACCGCGCTGATGTAGATTACACAACGCCCCTTAGCGACGACGTAGCAATTAGACTGGTTGGTTTTTATGAGGACGCAAAAAGCTTTCGCGATACGATAGAAACTACTAAACAAGGTTTTAGCCCATCAATTACGTGGAACATTGACGACAATAGCCAACTAATTTACGAACTTGAATATAGCGACCAAGAAGTTCCGTTTGATAGAGGTGTATTAGCAATAGATGGCGAGCTTGGCTTAATACCAGAAAGCCGCTTTTTAGGCGAGCCAGGTGATGGCCCAATAGATGCTGACGTACTTGGCCATCAATTAGAGTTTGTTCATGACTTTAATGATAACTGGAGCGTATTACTGGGCGCTAATTACCGTGATACATCGCTTGAAGGTTTTGCAACCGAAACAGGTTTTGGTGGTGTAGTAGATGGCGAAGTAAATCGCTTTAGGCGCTACCGTGATTACAATGCAAAATATCAGGTATTTAGAGCCGAAGTGACAGGTAATTTAGAGGTTGCAGGGTTGGATCACCGTTTAATAATTGGTGTTGATTCTGATAAGTTCGAAAATGATCAATTTGTTCTTCGTGTACGTGGCGATCAGTATATAAATGTTTTTAATCCTGTATATGGAGCATATGAGTTACCTACGCCAACGGCCAATACCGATAAGTTAGAAGTGCAGGAGTCGTTAGGTGTATTTATACAAGACCAAATAAGCCTAACCGATAAGCTTGATGTACGTATTGGTATACGTTTTGATGACTACCAGCAAACACTTAATAATCATTTAGCTGATACACAATCAAAACAAAATGAGTCACGTATTAGCCCGCAGTTTGGTGTTGTATATGAAGCAAGCGAGTTTGTATCTGTTTATGCGGCTTATGGTGAAAACTTTAGGCCTTTATTGGGTACTGATTCAAACGGAGATGGGTTTGAGCCAAATCAATCTACGTCATCTGAGGTTGGTGTTAAGTTTACTTTAAACGATGGCGCGCTGTTTGGCACCATTGCTGTATTTAAAGTAGAGCAAGACAACATGCTAGTAGTAGACGACCCAACAGCGTTTAGCTTTGCAGCTATTGGTGAAGCGCAAAGTAAAGGCTTTGAAATTGATATAAGCGGTGAACTAACGGATGATGTAAGCCTTTGGTTATCGTATGCGTATGTTGATGCAACCATTGAAAACTCATTTTTTGATGCTAATTTTGGCTACACAGTAGAAGCGGGAAGTTCTTTATTAAATATTCCTGAGAATCAATTTAGTTTACAACTGGTTAAATCGGCAGAATTATACGGTAAAGCCATTAAATTTGGTGGTGGTTTAGTTTATGTAGGTTCACGAAACGGCTTTTTTGGTACCGACTTTGAACTGCCAAGCTACACAACTGCACGTGCATTTGTTGATTACGATGTAACTAAATCATTTGGTTTACGCGCCGAAGTAGATAACCTGTTTGACGAAACGTATTACACAAACTCGTTTGCTGATGCGTGGGTACAACCTGGCACTCCAAGAAGCGTAAGACTATCTGCAACATATATGTTTTAAACTTTTAAACGAATGCTAAAAATGGCTGCTTAAATTAGGCAGCCATTTTTATTTAAAGCTTTAAAAGCGCTTACTTAAAATGGTGCATAGCCATCAGGTGTTGTAACAGGTGTATCCCAACGCTCTTTAGCTTCTATTTCAGATCGTTGTGCATCTTGAGCTGGTAAACGACCGCGATCGCCAAACAGCCATAATACAAAGTTGGTTCTATCGCCACTGGTAATAGGTTTTGCCGCGTGAGGTATATTGCCTCGGTGTATCATTGCGGTGCCTGGTTTAAAGCCAAGTTGTATCACGCTCCCATTTACTTGGTCGTAAAAATCAAGCTCAGAACCTGTAAACTCCTCACCCGGTAAATTTAAATTAATATTTAACGTTACCGCCGATGCATCAGTATGTGGGCGAATAGACGCATCTGTACTTGGATCGTAGTAAATAGAGAATCCAAATGTTTGCGTATCGTAGCCAATTATTTCAGGAAACAATAAGCGTGAAATAGGGCGCATATAAGTATTTAGCATTTCGTTATAAAATGCTTGAAAATTTGGCGCTGCTAAATAGCCCTCTGATCGTTTGTCGAGCATGGCACCACGGCGGTTTAATACAATACCGTACGGTGGGCGCATAGGGATGTTAGAGTTCCATACTTGTTCAAGGTAACCACGTAAAACGGCTAGGCGCTCAGGGTCAAAAAATTGAAACTGAAATACATCAGGAGCCACTTCTTCTAAAAGCGCTTTTACTAAATGCTCTTTAGATGGGTCTTGCCATGCTTGTTGTACGGCTTCGCGTAAATTTTTATCGAGTAATGAATCGTCTAGCGTGAAAGTAGAAGCATCAATTTCGCTTGCTTCCCATTCTTTCCACGCGTCTGTAATCAGGTCGTCGTTGTTGTACCAAAACTGTTGTACCGAGTTGTCACGGTTTAACATGGCTGTTCTCGATGGTAAATCTAGAGCACGTGCTAGTTGTAATTGATTGGTAGACATATTGTGTAACCCCAGTTGTTGAATTGGTTTGTATCAATCTAGGAGTGCAATTTATTATATTTATTTTAGTAGATAAACAACCTACTTTAGGAAACAGAATATGCTATTTATTGATAATGAACTCGAAACTAAGCATCTCAAGTTAAGCTAACAAATGCTTTATGAAATAGACGGTGAATAAATAAACCATTACTATAAATTCATATTGCCTATGTTAGAGGCATGACTTAATAGCAATATAAAATGGAGATTTATTGTGGAAGATAAACTAAAAGAGAAAAGTGTGGTTCAGAAATTTTTTGGTGAGTATTCTTGGATGTATAAAGCTTCAGCCTTTCTAGCTTTTATTATGGTTTTTTACATTAGCTTTAATGGAGAGGGAAATGTTTGGACACAGCTTGTGAATGGTGATTTTAATTCTGCTTTGCTTGTTAGCATTGTTGGTTATTTATCTGAATTTAGATATCAATTTATTAAAGAAGCTCGAAATGACTAAAATATTAAAAAACTAATAATTAAATCAGCCTTTTAATATTTTACAGTGGAATACCTAGCTAGACTCGATTAATGAGTTGCTCTATCGCCCCAAATATTTTCTAAACGACTGTCGCGACCACAACGCCAGCGATAGGTGTTGTATCGAATTGGGTTGTTTTTGTAATAATCTTGATGAAAACTTTCCCTCCCTTTAATAGGGTAAAAGGTACTTGCGTTTAGTATAGGCGTAACCACAGTTTGATTAGGAAACTCGGCAACTACAGCTGCTTTTGTTTTTTCAGCTAATTTACGTTGTTCGTCGTTTTCAACAAATATAGCACTTAAGTAACTTGGGCCTTTATCGCAAAATTGGCCTCTGGCATCAAAGGGATCAATATTAACCCAGTAATGATCAAGTATGCCCTTATAGCTTACTACCTCCGGGTCGTAAGTGATTTCTACTGCCTCGTAATGGCCTTTATGGTTACCATTGTATGTTGGGTTTTTAAGTTTGCCACCAGTAAAACCCGATATTACATCGGTTACACCTTCTAGCTTTTCAAAGTCGCTTTCCATACACCAAAAGCAACCTCCAGCTAACACAGCTTTTTCGGTTTTAGCTGCATGCGTAAATGTGCTAAACAAAATTGCGGCAGATGTTAATGCTAATGCGAGTGATTTTTTCATAAAATTATCCACCTGAAGTGTGAGTTTAAATACTTATAAAGTTAGACCCGCCAAGTGCTAATACTATTTCATTGTAGTGGCATAGTTTTAGCCGCTTAACTATTTATGGCGCAAAGTAATGTCATTTAAAAAGTTTTATAAGCATAAAACCGGGAGTAAGATCACTTTTAAAGCAAGTAGGATGGTTTAGTTAATTTAACAAAATAAACGCTATTTGATACGCTGTTGTATTATGCGAGCTTGTTTATTAAAGTGACAACATTCGAGATATAAATTAGCAGGTGATAAATGAACCAGTTAACCGAAAAATCAATAAGCTGTCCTTATTGCGGAGAAAGCATAGAAGTATTACTTGATGCAGTAGATATTGATGAGCAATACATTGAAGACTGCCAAGTATGCTGTAAACCAATTTCGTTTGTGGTATTTGAAGATGAAGATGAGTTAAATGTTAATGTATACAGTGAAGATGATACATTTTAAATTGCCGTAAATTATAAAATAGGCTGCAACGCTGCAGCCTTTTTGTTGTGTACGGAACTAACTAGCTATTTTGTTCGCGTGCTAGTTGGTTTGGCAAAAGCTCTTCTACTATTTCGCGCGCCGGGAGCGTGTAGCGTGTGCCGTCAAACATTACAGAGGTAAACTCGTTAATATTAGTAATGCCTGTTAAGGTCCAGCCTTCGCCGCGTTTTGGGCAATATACTGTGGTAGTGGGTTGTATTACTTTAAAATCGTCACTCATTACGTTATCTACTCTTTTTGCTTTAAAGATAATGCTTGTTAATGGGGTATGGTAAGTTAATAATGCTTGCCCATAAAGAGCTAATTTAACTAACTACTTAAATAAAATGTTTAATACCACACAGCTTGACCGCGTTACTCTTCGTTTAATTACCCACAAACACGCTGCGTGTTTATTTGATATTTTAAACCATCCTCAGGTTAGTAAATTTAACGACTACGAAACACCGCTTAGCAAAACACAAATCAAACAATTAATTCAAGATGATATAAGCGCCTATTACGAAGGCGAAGTGGTAAGAGTTGCAATTGAACATAATATGACAGGGAAGTTAATGGGCACCTGTGGGCTTTATAATTTAACACCCTGTAAAAGTAGTGCTTTTATAGGTTTTGAGTTGCACCCCGACTTTTGGGATAAGGGAGTGATGTTTGAAGTAGTCACCGGTTTTATTGAAGCGCTACTTGAGCATATTCCGCTTAAACATTTATCGGCTGAGGTGAGTGCACATAATGCACGTTCTCATAATTTACTTATAAAGTTAGGGTTTAGTTTGCACGAGCATTCTATTTGGCAGAAATCACTTTAACTAAAGACGGCAATTATAAGTGCTTATCTTTTTTCTATCCTGAAAGGTCAACACACTCCAAGTGTAAATAAAATACAAAAAATAACAGCTTTCTATTATAGTTAAGCGTAAGCAAATGAATTTGTTACCCGTGTTTAATTAAACATTAACGCTTAACAAGGATTTTATATGCTAGAAAAACTATCTCAAGATGCGCTTGTTATTTGGGCTACCATTGACCCAATAGGCACTATGGCGCTGTTTGCTGCGATTACTACTCACTTAACTGATCAACAACGTCGTAAAACAGCCTTTAAAACCGTGCTATATGCTGGTGGCGTTCTATTGGGTTCTATTTTAATAGGGCAGCTAATACTTAATGCGATGGGGATTAGGCTGGTTTCGTTTCAGTTAGGAGGCGGAATTATATTGTTTTTGTTTGGCCTGCAAATGATATTTGGAAACGATTCTAATAAAGCTAAACAAGACCCCGAACACGATATTGCTGTGTTTCCGCTAGCTATACCAGCCACAGCTACTCCAGGCGCTATTTTGGCTGTAATACTCCTTACCGATAACCATATACACCCCATTACTACACAAATAGGCACAGCGCTTGTTACTATTGGAGTACTGGGTATTACATTAATACTGTTGCTGCTTTCGGGCAAAATAATTAAGTTGATTGGAACGGGCGGCGCGTCTATTTTAACGCGTGTGATGGGGATGATTTTAGCTGCGTTTTCAGTTGAGCTTATTATGACTGCGCTTGAAATAAAACAATGGGTTAAGCTCGATTAAGTAATTCTTAAAGTAAATATTTAAGGGGATGCCAAATGGCTATAAAAATAACAAAACTCTATCTTACAAATTTAGCTTTAGCGATAGTTATACTTGTTTTGGGAATATTGGCGATAAATTATTACAATCATTATGTATCGGCTTATACGGATGTAACTATTAACTCTAAAGTACTTAACGAATCACGTAAGGTTTTTATAAGATTACCGACTGATTACAATGCTAAAAAAGCGTACCCGTTAATTATTAAAACCGATGGTAATTTTAATTTAGATACATGGGATAAAGCACTTACAAAACAAGCTAAGAGCGAAAAAGGGGATAAGGCTATATTGGTGTCTATCCCTAATTTATTTTTTAAAGATACTCGTAATCGCGATTTAGTGCCTCCTTATGCCCGCCAAGATGTAAATACACAAGCGCGTTTAGAGCACGAAACACTACCTGAGCCAAACGGTGAAGCTGATAAGTTTTTAGCATTTATTGAAACTGAGTTACTTCCATATTTATCAACAAATTATAAGCTTAGTAATAATCGTGTATTAAGTGGTTTTTCGGCAGGTGGTAGCTTCGTACTTTATACACTGCATACAAAGCCTGAGTTATTTAATGGTTATTTTGCGTTTAGCCCTGCAGCTTGGTATGACGACATGACTGTAGTTAATAACGTAGATGCGTTTTTAACGGCTCAAGCAAATAAAGTGAAGTCACCTACTTATTTATATCTTTCGGTGGGCGGAGCAGAGCATCCGTTAATGTTAAAAGCATTTAATAATTTAGAGACTGCTTTAACAATAAACCCTAATAATAACCTTGTCTGGCAAAGTGCTATAAACGATGGTGCTGAGCATTCAGACAATCCACCTCTTAGTGTAGCTAAGGCATTAGCTGGTTATAGTGCGTTTATTAAAAAGTAGGTTGGCTTAAATTGTAGCTGTATATGCATACAGTTATTGTTATTTTATCTATTTATGAGAACGAACCAGCTTCATAGAATTTTACTTAGTTTAATATTATTAACGACTTACAAAGGGAAGTTGGTTTAATTTATTTTTGCACAGCAAATGAAAATACTGTTTTTATATACAGTTTATAGGTATTGAGTTAGAATGCAGTCAGTACCTATGAGCATGTACACATCTATTTGTTACTGCTTTTAATCAGCCTTACGCCTTTGTGATCAGCAAAAAGCGATGTAAGTATTTTGCAATTTCAATATAGTTTCACCATCTTTTTACACTATTAATGCAATTAATATAAATTGGCTGGTGGCTTTACACTTAAAGAACACATCATACTTAATGTTATTTTAAGGCTAAACTAAGCAATAGAGTTAAATTGTTGAAAAGGTAATCAAAGGAATAGTGCAAAATACAGGTCGGTGGGATTCAAAAGTATGGCGGAATAAAAAAAGCCCAGTTAAAAAGTTAAAAGGGCTAAAAGGGTTGTGCTAAGGGAAGTTGTAGTCGTTTTTTAACTTATATTTAGAGCTTATATTTAAAACTTATATCTAAAACCAAATGCTATACCGTCATCTTCCGACTGCTCCATTTGTGCTTGTTGATCGTCGTTATCACTTTCAAAGTCGCTAAAGTCTTTACGCGCTTCTACGTAGGCAATAGTGTCTTCGTCAATTAAGTAATGAAGGCCAATAACAGCAAACTGGCGTTTAAATACATCGTTAGGATCGGCGTTAAAGTTTGGTTGTATTACGTAATCATCACCGGCATCAAACACGTTGTAGGCAATAAAAGGGCGAAAATCGTTATCAAAGCGGTAAGATGCAAATGTTTCTATGCCAATTGCGTCATCAATTAAGCGACCAATATTATCTGTGTCGTGGTTTTTGTTTTTATTTATGTTGGCAGCAACGTAAAGGCCGGGCTTATCAATGTTGCCCCACATAATGCCTGCACCATAAATTAAATCTTCAACGTTTCGGGTATAGCCATCGCCAAACGTTAAATCAAACTCACCACGGTTAACACCTGCAGTAAGCGTTAGCATATCTGTTGGTGTATAAGTAACAGAAGCACCAAATGTGTAATTAAATTCAACTTCTTGGGCTGCGCTATCGCCTGAGTTCCAAAGTGTTTCGCATTCTTCTTCTGAAATGTCGCTTACGTCACAGGTATAAAATTCGCTGTTTTTAAGCTGCGCTTGTACTGCAAAACTAAAATCGTTGTAACTATTGCGGTACTGCACTAGCTTATCGCCACGGCCAGTGCCATTTACAGCGCCATCGTCTTTATTATAAGTGTAAACGCCTGCGGCATTGCCATCCCATACAAAGCTATTATTTGTGCCGTAAACTACGTCGTACCATGCACCCCATTGTTTACCAATGGTAAGTTGCCCGTACTTTTCGTGCGAAAGGCCTGCGTAACCTAAACGGTTATATAAAAACTCATCTTGAATTGATTCAAAGCGGTTGTTGTAAACAATATCGCTGCTGCCAACAGGGTTTACACCCCATTCTACGAGTGCAAGGGCAGTCCAGTCTTTCTTAAGCTTTCGGGTAAAGGCAAAGTTGATGCGTGAAGTACCATTAACAACTTCGGTTTCGTTTTGTGTATTAATTACACGCACATCAAGATAACCACCTACTTTTAGAGTGTTTTTATCATCCTTGTATAGCTCTACCGCCGAAACTGCGGGTGCTAGTACAATACTTGCGCTAACCAGTGTTGCTAATTTTTTGCTCATCTTGTGTGTTGCCCTGTGTAAATTGATCAGTGTTTTCACGTAGGTAAAAATTCAGATTTGCAGACTAACAAAGCGATAAACGACTCAAAAGTGAAAAATACTCAATAAAACTGAGCATTAATCTTAATAGGTGTTCACGAGAGGTTAATTTTGTTTTTCAGGTGTTGCTGAGGTTTGTTTTTTTAGTTGTTTTGTAGGTAAAAAGAATTGGTAATAAGTGGTGTGTTAAAATTCTAATTTGAATTAATTTCATCTTGGTTAAAAAATAGCGGCTAGTGTAAAAGCTCTAAAAGTGCTTTATTTTCATAAATATAGCTTTTTATTATAGGTTGTACAAAAATGAGTTAAGTAAACACACATACACGTTAAAAGTGCTTTTACTCTAATATATATACCAAATTATAAACACTCATATCGGTTTATTATGAATGTATTTATGAATTTTAATTTATCTAAGTTGAATAACAATTTGCAAAAACACTAAATTTAATTTGTTATTTTAATTACGAGTAGCTCAGTGATAATAATTACCTTAAACGACGTGGCTTGCCATTAAAGTTTCATAGAAAAACAGGCCATTTTGGTTTAAACTGCGCGCAATTTAATTACATCCTTACTCCCTTGGAGGGTAGCGCTATTATTAGTACAGCTAATGTCACCATGCAATTTGGTGCTAAACCATTATTTGAAAATATCTCAGCAAAATTTGGCGATGGAAACCGTTACGGTTTAATCGGCGCAAATGGTTGTGGTAAATCAACATTTATGAAAATTTTAAGTGGTGAGCTTGAAGCGTCTTCAGGTAATGTAAGTACTGATCCTAATGAACGCGTTGCTAAACTAAACCAAGACCAGTTTGCCTACGAAGAATACTCAGTAATTGATACTGTTATTATGGGCCATAAAGAACTGTGGAAAATTAAACAAGAACGCGACCGTATTTACTCTTTACCAGAAATGAGTGAAGACGACGGTATGAAAGTAGCCGATCTTGAAACTGAATTTGCTGAAATGGATGGTTACTCTGCTGAATCTAAAGCAGGCGAGCTTCTATTAGGCGTAGGTATTGGTACTGAGCAACACTTTGGCCCAATGTCAGAAATTGCACCTGGTTTTAAACTACGCGTGCTACTTGCACAGGTGTTGTTTTCAGACCCAGATATAATGCTACTTGATGAGCCTACCAATAACTTGGATATTTATACCATCAAGTGGTTAGAAGACGTGTTAAACCAACGCGACTGTACCATGATAATCATCTCGCATGACCGTCACTTTTTAAACTCTGTGTGTACTCACATGGCAGATATTGACTACGGTGAGCTACGTATTTACTCAGGTAACTATGACGAATACATGTTTGCAGCAACGCAAGCACGTGAGCAGCTACTTAGCGAAAACGCGAAGAAGAAAAACCAAATTGCTGAACTTCAACAGTTTGTATCACGCTTCTCTGCTAACGCATCTAAAGCTAAGCAAGCTACATCGCGCGCTAAACGTATCGACAAAATTCAGTTAGACGAAGTTAAAGCCTCATCACGTCAAACACCGTTTATTCGTTTCGACCAAGAAAAGCAATTATTCAGAAACGCGCTTGAAATGAATAACTTAACGCAAGGGTTTGACGACAATACGTTGTTTTCTGGCCTTGAAGGTTTAGTAGAAGTTGGCGAACGTATTGCTATCATTGGTGAAAATGGTGTTGGTAAAACAACATTACTTAACACGCTAGCAGGGCGCTTAGCACCTAAAGCCGGTGAGTTTAAGTTCTCTGAAAACGCGAACATTGGCTACTACGCACAAGATCACGCTGACGAGTTTGCAACCGACATGAACTTGTTTCAATGGATGGAACAATGGCAACAAGAAGGCGATGACGAGCAAGTGGTTCGCAGCTTCTTAGGCCGTATGTTGTTCTCTCAAAACGATATTAAAAAATCAGTTAAAGTAATTTCTGGTGGTGAGCAAGGCCGCATGTTGTTTGGTAAAATTATGATGCATAAACCAAACATACTGTTAATGGATGAGCCAACTAACCACATGGATATGGAATCTATTGAAGCGCTTAACCTAGCACTTGAAGCCTACGAAGGTACATTAATGTTTGTATCGCACGATCGTCAATTTGTATCATCGGTAGCTACCCGTATTTGGGAAGTTAAAGATGGTAAAATCATTGACTTTAGAGGCAACTACGCAGAATACCTAGCGAGTAAAGACGCTTAATTAGCAATTTAACCTGATGTAATGGTCTCCTCCCTATACGGCATCTATGTGCCATGATTAAAGTGGTTACAATAATCAAAGGGAGAAGACCAAAATGAAGATTACAACAATTGGTTTAGACATAGCAAAAAGATTTTTCCATGTGGTGTGCTGCAATGAACAAGGGCGCTTAGTTAAAAAGAAAAT
>NZ_JADYXB010000046.1:0-23706 GCF_015864485.1 Pseudoalteromonas sp. SWN166 | reverse complement strand
AATTTTATTGCTGCAGAATACGTTGCGCGTTTTAATTTCGTCATTTTTTCACCCAAATTTGTATGCTTATTAGCATAACATTTCTTTCTTAATGGGTGGCCAAAATTACTGTACCACTACAGATAGGTCGATTAAGAGGCTCAATGAAGTGTAAACTAGCCATGCAATCACAATGGCATACATTAAAACAACTTAGGGCTGGTGCCAGCGATATACCAAAGGCGTTAGGTCAAGCACGACTAACTCAGTCCAGCCCGACAGCATGCGATGCATTTTTACACGTATATCATGGAAAAAATAAAGGAAGAAAAGGAAAAAGCAGATTTACGAAAGATACAAAAATGTATCAAAACTTAGCGAAAGAGCCATGGTTACTCGCGACATCAGACAATACAATGACGAGTAAGCGAGTAGTTGGTTTATATAGTAAAAGAATGCAAATAGAGCAAAATTTCCGCGATGATAAAAGTTTGAGATATGGTTTTTCGTGGCGTTTTAGTAAAAGCACCGGCATAAATAGAATAGGAATATTATGCTTGATAGCCACAATAGCGAGCACTGCGTTATGGTTTATAGGGTGTGAAGCAGAAAAAAGAAAGTGGCATATAAAATTTCAAGCAAATAGCGTTAAGAATCGCCGAGTTCTTTCATTTTTAACCTTAGCCAAGCAAGTCATAAAGCTATGTAAGAGACGTATTACACAAAGCTATATAGAAAAAAGTTTAAAAAACTTTATTTTGAATTACGAAAAAGAGGCCGCTGGATAAAGTGGGGATCCCTCAGCCCTTTGGGCAGCGCATGTTTGGTATTTATGCTGCGTTATCGCCTATTCATGGGGAATAACCACACTACATAGGCTCCGCCTTGCCTAAAAACCAAACAGTCTGCTGCAAATTCACCCACCAAAGGTCAATACGGCCTAGGGCGTGTTGATAAATTAAAGCCAGGTACACATCGCGAAATTAACTGTTTTCTGGTAAAGTTTGGGGTTACAAGGCTTTGTTAATAATAAAGAATAAGTATTTATGTTTGATCCTAGCGTAACCATTTTTGAAAGCACACAGAATCATCTTGCAGAAAGTCCTCTTTGGCACCCTATGCTGAATACTTTTTTTTGGGTCGACATAAATAAAAAACTACTTTTAAGTAAAAATACACACAACGAAAGCCAACTAAAAATAGTTAATATGCCTGATACGCTCAGTGCAATAGCGTGGATTGATGAGCAGCACTTGTTACTTTGTACAAGTACTGGTTTATATAAATATCATATTAATTCAAACACTCGCCATCTTATCCTCAATATTGAAAATACACTGTTAAACAGGCGTTCAAACGATGGCCGCGCCGATCCATGGGGTGGTTTTTGGTTTAGTACAATGGATGTAAATGCTAAAAAAGGTGATGGTAAAATATACCGTTATTATAAACGCCAGCTTAAAGCCGTTGTAAGTGACTTGAGTATTCCAAATGGATTGTGTTTTGATAAGGCACGTTTACGTGGCTATTACTGCGACTCTTTAACGAGTTGTATTTATGTATTAGATTTGGATGAGCAAACTGGCGAACCTTGCTCTGAGCCACGTGTTTTTTATCAATTTAATAATACTGATGTTGATCCCGATGGCTGCGTAACCGACCAATTAGGTAATTTGTGGCTAGCTGTGTGGGGAATGGGGTGTGTTATATGCTTATCTCCAGGCGGTGAGCTAATTAAAACAATAAAGCTTTGTGCAATAAAACCGACATGCACCGCATTTGGAGGTGAAAATGCTGAATGGTTACTTGTGACATCGGCATTTGATGAAGCGATTAATAATACTGTTAGCGAACAAGGCGCTGTATTTAAAATATCAGGCATAAAAAACGGGCAGTTTGAACCGCCCGTTTTACTGTAACTTACAATTTACAGTGTTTGTTTTTAAAGTGATGATTAGCTTTTAGGCGTAACCCACATAACACCCACTTCTTTTTTGGTTACTAAAACCTCAGTACCGGCGCTAATTGGTTGCTCACTTTTAAGCTTCCAGCTAATACCTGAATATTGATGTGTAGTTAAACCTTGTTCTGTTACATCGCTAGTAAGTACAAAAGTAAGTTCAGCAAAATCACTATTTACTTGCTTTTTATCTACGCGATTTTGCATTTGTTTTAATGGTTTCCAAAGTACAACGGCCAAACCTGCTGTTACAATTGCATTACTCCAAAGGGCGGTGGTTAATGAGTCGGGTAAAATACCAAAACTCATTAATAATCCTGTGAGGAATAACGATAATCCAAAAAACAACAAAATAAATGTAGAAAGGCCAAGTACAGCTACTTCTATTATTAAAGCAACAATACCAAGTACCATAAGTGTTTGCGGTAAATTTTGCGTAATAAAATCCATACAAACCTCTTTATTTAGTTATTAACCCAAATTCTTTTTATTTAAACTATTAATAATTGCCATACCTTGCGCAACCATTGAGCTTGCATCTGTCGCGTTGTCTGGCAGTAATACAATTGATGATTCACGAGCAATAGCTTCTTTAGCTGCAATTGCTTTAGTTGCTAAGTCTAACTGAATTGCTTTTTGGCCTTGCTCTGTATCTGCAGCTTCACCTATTTTAATAAGTGCATTTGCTTGTGCTTCAGCAACAGTTGTAATTGCAGTTGCTTCACCCTCAGCGCGTAAAATTTGCTCGGCTTTATCGGCTTCTGCAGCAAGTACTTGTGCTTGCTTTTTACCTTCAGCAACGTTGATATTTGCTTGGCGGTCACCTTCTGATTCTAAAATTTGAGCACGTTTAACACGCTCAGCTTTCATTTGCGCTTCCATCGCCTCCATAATAGAGTTAGGTGGCACAATATCTTTAATTTCGTAACGAAGTACTTGAATACCCCAAGGCTCAGATGCCTGATTTATAGCAGCAACAATGTTGGTGTTAAGTAAATCACGCTCTTCAAATGTTTTATCAAGCTCCATTTTACCGAGTTCTGAACGCATTGTTGTTTGCGAAAGTTGCACAACTGCAAACGTATAGTCGTCAACGCCATAGGTTGCTTTGTACGGGTCTAGTACTCTAAAGTACAGTACGCCATCAACTATAAGTGAGATGTTATCTTTAGTGATAGCTGATTGCGACGGTACATCTTGAGCTTGTTCTTTTAAGCTACGATCAGCCGAGATCCTATCAATAAATGGAATAATAAAGTTAAGGCCGGCTTCTTTAGTCGATTGGTATTTACCAAATCGTTCGATTAACCAGGCGCGGTTTTGTGGTACAAATTTAACGCTACTTTTTAAAAGCACGATAACAAAAACAAGTAAAAAAGCCTCAACAGTAAAAATCATGTCGAGAATTTGTGTGACTGGGTCCATTTAAACATTCCTTATAATAATTAAACGCTGAGTGGTTGTATTGTTTATAATTTCAGCGTGTATAGATTATCACTACAGCCGACTTTTAACCACTAAAACTCACTGCAGCGCGCCGACTTAGTTGGCTTTCTCAAACCGGGCTATTTTATTCCTGCCTGTTTCTTTTGCGTTATAGAGGGCTATGTCGGCGTTAGTTATTACTTCTTTAGGTGTTGTTTTTTGACTGGGTATAAAGCTATAAAATCCAATGCTCAAAGTAAGGTATTTACTGGCACTTGAAAAGTTATGTTCAATTGCTAGTTCTGCAATTTTTTCCTGAATCAGAGCTGCAAACCTTTGACAATGTTCTGTATCGATTGCGGATAAAACTATCGTAAACTCTTCACCACCGAAACGAGCTGCTAAATCACCTTCTCGTTTACACAGATCGTGCAGCGCTTTGGCTACTCGTTTTAGTACTTCATCGCCTAGCTGATGTCCGTAGTTGTCGTTATAACGCTTAAAAAAATCAATATCACACATTATTAAACTAATAGGCTCTTTATTACGTGCGCAGCGCTTAATTTCGCATTTTAAAATTTGATCAAAACAGCGTCGATTGGCGATGTTTGTAAGGCCATCAGTATTAACTTGTTTGTTTAGTTTATGATTAGCCTTAATAAGTTGCTGCTGAGCTTTTTGTAGCTCTTTTTTGTAATTTAAATTTTTGAAAGCATTTGCAAGCATTTCACCTACTAACCTTAAGCGAATGAGGTCTAAATCAGTCCAGTTTCGCTGTTGAACAACACAATCACAGCCAATAAAACCAACCAGTTCTTTGTCATAACGTAAACCAATACAAAGTACCGATTTTATTTTTTGTTGCTGAAAAATTGTTTTTTCGCTTATTGCCTGAATAGGCAACGTCGCTACATTATTAACTCTGAATAAGTGAGTGCGAACCATTGAACTAAAAAAATAAGGGAGAGTGTTTTTTGGAAGATCCTGTAAGTCCTCTTTAAATGCTTGTATACCATTATTGACCCATTCGTGAGTATTATTCATGGTTTTACCATCTTCGGCGAATTTAAAAAGATAACTTCGGTCTGCTTGGCAAACTGTACCGATTGCTTTTAATGCATAATTGATATGCTTATCAACATCGTCATTTTGAATATCAATTAAGTCAGTTGAAATTTTCGAAATGATATTATCGAAATCATACTGTTCATCTACATTGTTATTTAATATATCGATGATGATAATACAGTTTGAGTTAGATAATTTTGCAAATTTTACATTGAGTAGTAATTTATATGCTTGTTTTGATAAAACAAACTGGCATTGGTTATTTGCCATAAAATAATCAATGAAGAGTTCCTCGATTAAGAGCTCTTTTTTACTATGATGATTGGTTAGCGTAATATGTGAAAAATCAGCTTTTTTAAAATGTGGTTGTTCTTTTAAGTCAAATAGACTCTGCGCTTGGCTATTAACTTTAAATATATTCGTATTGCTATCATAGAATAAAACGCAAAACGGAAGTAACTCCATGTTTTGCCATGCTTGATCTGCTTGGTTGTTATCCACTCAACTCTCCATGTACTTAAGCCATAATTTTGTTATTTTTATATTTGTATTTTTATTGTTCTCACTTACTAACTATTAGCACAATTTTTTTGATTATACTAAGTTTTTAGTGCGTTTGAGGGCTGTACGTATTATAATTGATACTGTATATCATTACCCTTTTTCATTCTAAGCCATCATTGGCTTATTTGCATTTTAAGTATAGGTTATTCAAGCATTTCATGACAGAAATCACTACACACCAAGCCTCGCGTCGTCGGTTACTTATTGCGCTAGCAATTACGTGTTCATTTATGATAATTCAGGTAATAGGTGCTTATTACTCTAACTCGCTTGCTGTACTTGCTGATGCTGGGCACTTGTTTGTTCACAATAGTTCGTTGTTTATTGCGCTCATTGCGTCAAGTCTGGCTATTCACTTTGCTAAAACCTACAACGATGGTCATCAACGAGCTGAACTCATAGGTGGGCTAATAAATGGCTTTTTATACTTAGCAATCAGCTTAGTTATTTTATACGAAGGTGGTGAACGGTTTATTCATCAACATGAAGGTAATGAGCTGGCGATTAATAGTTATTTGATGTCGGTTATTGCGGCAATTGGCTTTTTGTTTCATGGTGCAGCTGCATGGGTTTTATATAAAGGCCGTAAAGCGAGTATTAATGTTTACGCGGTATTTTTACATTCATTCTTTGATTTAATTTCAACCGTATCAACATTTGTTGCCGGCATTCTTATATATTTTACGGGCTGGGTTGTTATCGATATTTTATCGAGCATGTTAATCGCTTCTTTCGTATTATTCACCGGTATTAAGGTTATTATTCGTTGTATAAAAGGTTTGCGTTTAAATAAAGCAAAACTCCCTAAGGTTACTGATATTGAAAGTGTAATTACAGATATGGAGCATGTTCACAATGTTCACAACGTCACAGTAACGCGTAAATACAACGGTGTTGTAGTAGGAGCGCACGTTGTACTTAAACAGCATTGTACTATTGAAAAACATGATGAAGCATGTCGTTTGAAGGTAGAGCAACTGTTAGCTGAAAAATTTAATGTACACAATAGTGTATTACAAATAGAAAGCCACGAATGCCATCACATCCATTAATACAAGTTAGTTACTATTAAAAGCGTGCAGAGTTGATAGGCACGCTTTTAACGCTTCAAATCAAATCAATGATATTGCTAAAACAATCGCTTTTGCGTAGGTCTTTAGCATTCATTGGTCTTGCAAAGTAATAACCCTGCAATACATTGCACCCAACTTCAGCTAAAAATGCCATCTGTTCGCGTGTTTCCACTCCTTCTGCAATGCAGTAAAGATCTAAGTTTTTTGCTAGCGAAAAAATGGTTTTAATAATCGACTCATCCCCTTTATCTACACCAATACTATTTACAAAGCTTTGATCTATTTTAATAACATTAATAGGGAATTGGCTCAAATAGGTGAGTGATGAGTAGCCCGTACCAAAGTCGTCAAGTAATAATTTAAACCCAGCCGCTTTTAAGTTTTGTAGTTGTTTGGCTGCTTTAAGTTTATCTTCTAATAAAATGCTCTCTGTTATTTCAAGCCTTAACTGTTTTGGGTGTACTTGAGATTCAGCTAATATGTACAGCAATCGCTGCGTTATATTTGTTTTTAATATGTGCTTAGGCGATAAGTTTAAAGATATATAAAACAATGGGTTTTCGTTGAGTATAGGGGCAAGTTCAATAAGTGCTCGGTGCAAGGCTTGCTCAGTAAGGAGTTCTATTAAACCGGTTTCCTCTGCGACAGGAATAAAGAGAGCTGGCGATACTAACTGACCTTTATTCTCCCAGCGCATAAGTAACTCAACACCATTTATTGTTTTTTCTTCTATATCGATAATAGGTTGATAGTGATTAAAAAATCGGTTGTCTTTAACTGCATCTTTTAAATCATTTTCAAGCAGTAGCTTTTGTTTTATCAGCTCATTCATTTCATCGCTAAAAAACTTAAAGTCGTTTCTCCCGTCTTGTTTAGCGTGCATCATCGCAATATCTGCATTACGAATGAGTATATCGGTGGTTACAGCATCGAATGGATATAAAGCGACGCCAATGCTGGCTGAAATATTAATAGAGAAGTCTTCAATAATGACTTTATTAGCTAATTCATTGCTAATTTTCTTTACTGTATTGCGAAGAGATTGCAGCGATTCTATATTTTGAATGAGCACTAAAAATTCATCACCACTTTGGCGGCCAAGTTTGGCATTTTCGCAAAGCATACCGCTTACTCTTTGTGTAATATTACACAGCAGTTTATCACCCACTGCGTGACCAAAAGAGTCGTTAACAGGTTTAAATTTATCTAAATCAATAAATAGTAATGCACATTGTGTATTATTTTCATCGGCATATCTAATCGCTTTTTCGATGTTTTGATACATTAAACTACGATTTGGTAAATGCGTTAGAGGATCAAAATTAGCTAAATAGCGCAGCTCGTTTTCAGCACGTTTTTGTTCGGTTAAATCTGTAATAACAACTACGTAGTAACTAGCAGTATCTTTTGTTACAGCTGTAGCACTTATATGTATTGGATGTTCGTCATTTCTCGCTGTTTTTATATAAGTATCACTTTGCCAGCTTTCTGTCGGTTTTAATTTTTTTAGAATATGAGCAAACTCTCTACATTTATTTTTACCAATGGCCTTAATAAATAACTTCGGACTAATTTTAGTCACAGCTTGTTCATTTGAAAATGTTTCAATAAAACTGTTATTTGCTGAAAATGGCATTAAATGTTCATCGAGTATAAGTAACCAGTCGTTTATTTGACTAAACGCTTCACCTAAAATTTTTGCTTGTTGCTCATTAGCCCGTTGCTCGGTGATATTGGTATATATGCCAGAAACATATAACGGCTCATTTGTTTGAGGATCATATATAACTTGCCCTGTATCTTGATACCACAGCCAATGCCCACCTTTGTGCTGTAAGCGATAAGTTGCTTGCCAGTTTTGATGCTTTTTGTATTTGAAATAGTTTACCCACTGACTTTCAAAGTGGCGTTGATCATCGGGGTGTATAAGTGCTAAAAATTGTTTTATATGTACACGTTCAGGTAAATCTGAATAACCAAGTTCAATTCCTCTGAGTGTATTTACAGAGTTATCTTTAAAGCGATAATTCCAAACACCACTTTTATTATTTTTAAGGGCTAGCTCTGTTTGTTTTTGCGAATGGATAGTGGCTCTATGTGCCTGTTCAATTGCAACTTGGCGGCTTCGATACTGCCAAAAAATAAAAAACAAAACCCCAAGTATTAAAACTATATAAGCGGCAATAGCAAAGGGCGACTTCCATGGCGCGTAGGCTACATTGATATTAAGCGTAGTCGGTTCGCTCGTAACAATACCATCACGATTATGCGCTGATATTTTTAGTGAGTAATTGCCAGGTTGAAGCTTGGTAAAAAACACTTGGTTAGATTGTAAGTCTTCGTATGTAAGGGATGTAGGCCCTGAAAGAATTACTTTATAATATGCTTTATCAACATTCGGGTAAGAAAAGTTAGAAAAGCTAACGGTCAATCCCATATCTTCATAATCGAGATCAAGCGGTTGGCTAAGGTATTTATTAGGGTAATAATTAAGCTCTTTAGTAAAAAGACTGATATCAGTAATAGCTAGGTTACTTTTTTTAAGTTGTTCTTTTTCGTTAAAGTCTAAAGGGTCAAAAAGTAGTGCTCCCGCATTACTACCAAATATAAGACGACCATCGCTTAATGTTGCTGCTGCTATCGGTGTAAATTGATTTATATTTAAACCGTCTTTTACTGAATAACTCATTACATTGAGTGTATCTAGGTTTATTTGATACAAACCATTGTCGGTACTTGTCCATAAAAAACCATTTTCATCGGGAAGTAGTGAGTAAATAGAATCAGTATTAAATGAATTTTTTAATCCTATATAGTGCTTTCTTTCATAAGTAATTGGGTCAACACCAAGTAAGCCTTCGTGGGTGGTTGCTAACCATAAAATATTTCGCTTTGAGTCTAAGTAAAAATTTTCTACCGTATAAAAAATATCTTTTTTAGGGTTAAATGACTGAAATATAGTTGTTAATTTTTGAGTTTTTTCGTTGTACCTTAGAAAACTTTTTGATGTGCCAAATACAAACTCTTCAGGATGTGTGTCGAGGTGTTTATAAAAAGCGTAAGAAAATAAAGGATCGACTTGTTCTTTAAGCCCTTTAATAATTCTTGTTTTACCTGTTGTTTCATTAAAAACATAAAAGTTATCATTAGACATAAATGCATATTTGTCTGCGGCTAATTGAGCAAAACCAAATAAATTGGGTTGGTTAATTACATTATTCTCTGTGTCTTTATTCTCAATAATTTTACCCGTTTGTTTATCAAACAGTTTAAAACCATCGAAAGTAACAAGCCAAAGAAATTGATTAACACCAATTGAAGACGCAAAAATATCATAAACGGCAGATGCCCCGTATATTGCTTTTGAGTCGGTAGAACTTAAATATATATCGCTTTTGTTTGTTGCTTTGTCGAAGCGTGCAATTCCATCTTCGGTTCCCAACCATATAATATTATTATTGTCTTGATAGGTTGCATGAATAGTGTTGTTGCCAGGTAAGGAGATGTGTTTAAACCGTCGAGTATTAATTGGCCAAGTAAATACACCTTGGGTTCTAGACGCGAGCCAAAGCACGCCAGACTTATCAATCATTAGATCGTTGATTGAGTTTTCATTAATATTAAACTTACTTTTTTCATAGTTTAATATGAACTCTAACTCTTTGGTTTCGCGGTGATAACTAAATAATCCACTTTCGGTTGCAACAAACTCGCCGTAAACAGTATTGGCATAATCCCATATATTATAATCAGGGATTAAAGTTGTAATATCAGCTGCTGATATATTTTTTTCATTATCAAATGCTAATTGATACATGCCTTCAACAGTACCAACAAGTAATCCTAATTCATTATCAACACTTAAAAATTTTACGTTTACATTATCTAACGTATTTTTTTCTGGGGGATGAAGAGCGATCTTTACAAGTTCTGAATTTTCTATATTTACAGTATATAAGCCATCATTTGTACCAATATATAAAGTATTTTTATATACCGTTAACGATCTAATGTAGTCACCTTTATTGGGGAGGGTAACCTTAAGTGTAAAGCGTTTGCTCGTCTCATCAAATGTATATACTTGGCCATCTATAGCAAAGTAAAAAGTATCTTGTTGCTGAGTCATTGCGGTGATTGGAGAGAACTTATTTTTTTCTTTATCTATTTGACCAGAATAGATTTTTTCAGTTTTTAAAGTGAGGGGATCTATTATATATGCACCAGATAGGTCAGTTGATACTATGATTTTTCCATCTTTGGTTTTAAATAATGCATAAATATAGTGTTTGTCGAGGCCAAAGCCGCCATTAAAGGTTTTGACTTGATATCCGTCAAAGCGATTTAAACCCTGTTGGGTTGCTATCCATATGTAGCCAATATCATCTTCTTGTGATTGCAAAACGTAGCTTTGCGAGAGGCCTTCATCAGTAGAAATACGTTGTAATTGCTGAGCATAGTTTTGTGATGCAAAAGTGCTTTGAATGCATAGTAAAAAAATAATGATAATATGATAAAAAAATTTACTCAAACGCACTTATAAACACTCTCAGGGGTAGATAGGTTGGTACTTAGCTAGATAGTAAATATAGCATAAGTTTTTATTTTTGAATTACAAATAATATACGTTCAGTTAAAGATTTTATTTTCAAATAGTGAGCTAATCTATAAAGATATGAGCTAATCTATAAAGATAACAGTTACTACTTATGAGGAGAGTATAGTGGTTTTATCTAATATTGATGTAAAAAATAGCATGTTATTAATTGTAGACTTACAAGAGTTGCTCGCCCCTGCAATTAAAGATTTTCCGAATATTTTAAAAAGTACGTTGCAGTTATCGCAGGCTGCTATTATTCACGATATACCAGTCTTAATAACAGAGCAATATGTGAAGGGTTTAGGCGAAACTAATCAGCAAATCAAAAATATGTTGCCCGATGCCGCGTATTTTCATAAAACTCATTTTAGTGCATGCGAAGAGCCTGGGTTTTTAGAGCAATTAAAAATCTATGGAAAAAAACAAATTGTAGTTGTAGGCACTGAAGCACATGTATGTGTGTTGCAAACATGCTTAGATTTAATTCAAAGAGGTTTTGAGGTCATTATTATTCAAGACGCTATCGGCTCTCGAAATCCTGAACATAAAAAGCTAGCAATTGATCAGTTACGACAAGCTGGGGCTGTAATTTCATGTACTGAAATTGTTATTTTTCAGTGGACAAAACAAGCTGCAACACCAACGTTTAAAAAAATATTACCTATAATAAAATAAGCCTATTTGAGTTTGTCTTCAATTGTTTGAAGTTTTATTACTTAGATTCAAATAATAAGTGCTCCAGCTTAAGTTTTATTACGTATAAAGCTGTGTGTTTAGTCAGTTGCTATATTTAAGGGTTTTATGTCTAGTGTCGCTCGGTTGTTTACCATTATTTTTAGTCTTTTATTTATTGAGTCTATTGGTGTTGGTCTGTATTTTGGTACGTTAACTCAAGCTTTTATTATTGGTTTGCCACTTTGCTTACTCCCAATTTGGTTACTCAGAACGCATCCAGACAACGCTGTAACCGCACACGTAGTTGCAGCCGCTATTATGATGTTCTCCTTTTTGCACATCCAACAAACATTCGGGCTAATAGAAGTCCACTTTGAGATATTCATTTTAATGGCTGTACTTATAATGTTTGTACAGTGGCGTGTTTTTATAACGGCAATTATATTTGTTGCTGTTCATCATTTATCTTTTTATTATCTTCAAACTCAAAATACAGGTTTCTACGTATTTGACCCTGATAGACTCGCTTTTACTACAGTACTTATACATGCAGGATATGCGATTGTTGAAGCGCTAGTCGCAGGTTATATAGCTAAAACATTGCAACGCGAGCGCCGTGCAGGCTTGTCATTAAGTTATGCGACAGAGCAAATAATGGAAGACCCTGAAAATATTAAACTTTCCCTACGTGCTGATGATACGAAAAGCGATGCTGTGGTTGGATTTAATACATTGCTAGAATATATATCTGATGTTATTAAGCAAGTTCAAGCGCAATCAGAATCACTGCAAAAAAACTCGCGAGAGCTTATCGAAGTTCATGACCAGCTTGCAGATGGAGCTGTGCATCGTACACAGCAAACGGATGATATAGCAAATTCAGGCTCACAAGTTGCACATGGCTTTAAGCTTGTTGAAGAAGAAAGTGAAGCGCTTAAGAGTCAAGTCGACCATATTACTAAAACTGTCAGTAATGCATTAGAAGATGTTCATCAAACAGATTCGAAAAGTAGAGAGTTATTAACGTTACTTAATCATACAGAAGAGCAAATAAGTCATTTAGTTGCAGCTGGGGGGGTTATTTCTGGTCTTCTTAATGAAATATCGGGTATCGCTGAGCAAACAAATTTACTTGCTTTAAATGCGGCTATTGAGGCTGCCCGTGCTGGTGAACATGGACGAGGTTTTGCAGTTGTCGCATCTGAAGTGAGATCGTTGGCGAACCACAGTAAAGCAACCACCGACAAAATAGGTGTAACACTCAAAGATCTCGTTAATAATAGTAAAACATCAACACAATCAATGAGTCAGTGTGTAAATTTTGTAGTTGATTTAACAAGTATCAGTACCGCAATGAAAGAGAATATTTCAGCAATGAGTGAGCAAATAGCCGCTGTGTCTTCAAGCTCTGACTCAGTTGCACAAGTGGTAGCTGAGCAAGCAGGTAATACTGAGTTAATAGCAAGTAGTACCGATAATATGCGACAAAATCAATACCAAGATACGCAAATGGTGCAGCAGTTAACCGCTAAAGTGCAGCTAATTGATGTAAGTATAGATGTACTAGAGCAAAGCATTGCCAAGTTTAAATAAATCTAACACTTTCGTATTTTCGCTCATATCTGCATGGCTAATTTGCGTTGTTGCAGGGTTAATTTATTTTCAATTAGAGCAGCTTAAACCATTTGATAGCTCAAAAGTTTTATTGCAAAAGCAGTGGTTTAGTAACTTTAAAAAGCAATTGGATTGGGATGACACTGGTGAGCCGACGTTAGTACTCATAACAGAAAAAAACTGCGGGTGTACTATACAGGCTAAGCCACATATTTCATCGTTAACCTCTTTTGCTGCCAATAAAGCTATTAAGGTTGTACAAGTTGAATTAACACCAAAGCTTAAACACGTTATTCCGGCAACGCCTGCCGCCGTTATTATTAATAAAAACGGTGAGTTTGTTTATGCTGGGCCGCTCTCTGAAGGATTAGCTTGTGCTCAGGGAAGTGGCTTTGTTGAAACTGTGGTCACTAATTTAGCCGCAGGTTTTAACTCAAACCTCTTAATTACACAAACCAAGGGATGTTACTGTGTAAATAATGCATAAATAACGTGCAGGAAAAACTAAAGCTCGCACTTAAATCAACAGTTGCGAGCTTTAATATTGATTAAATTGTAACTAAGCCATAAATACCTAATGACACAAACACACAAGCAGCAATAGCATGTACGGTGTTTAGAGATATTCTTTTTAGTAATGCATTACCAGCGTATATGACAGGTACGTTAGCAATTAGCATACCTAATGTAGTTCCTACCGTGACCCAAAACACAGACTGATATTGCGCGCCTAATAACACCGTCGCTATTTGTGTTTTATCACCAATTTCTGCAATAAAAAATAATACAAAAGCGACTAAAAAAGCCCCGTAGCTATCGTATTTACTACTTACAGCTTCGTCTTTGTCTGGAACTAATAGCCAAAGGCCAACAACAATAAAGCTGATGTTTACAAGCCAAGGTAAATACTCAGAAGAAAAACTATGACTTAACCACTGCCCAAGCCACGCTGATAAACCATGATTGAGTAAGGTTGCGGCTAAAATACCAAGAATAAGCGCGCCTTTATTACGAAAACGGGCGGCTAATAGGAGTGATAAAAGCTGAGTTTTATCGCCTATTTCGGCAAGTGTGACAGTGATGGTTGAGGTTAAAAAAACTTCCATTATTGATTCTTACAGGCGGGAATACTAAACCAAGGCAAACAACTATCTCCCGCCATGAGGATAGTGCCTACCTAGGTCTCGCCGATAACGCTTGCTACAACATTACAAACTTACCATGCACTTGAGGTGCAATTATGTTGATAAGTTTACTCATTACTGAGCGGGCTACTCCCCTAAGAGGCGGGCATTATTCCACAAAACTCTTAAGCGGTAAATATTAAGAATAGAGCATAGTTAATTTATTTAAGAACAATAAAATTAGCTTTGGTAATTAGTTGATAGTCAGGAAAGAGCGATAAGCCGTCACTCAGGTGAGTTGTCATTAACTTAGTAAGAATAAAAGGAAACTATCTCCTTTTTCATATGTGTAAATAAACTACAGTAAGCATAATATTTATAGCTGGTAATAATTTACACTATTTGATAATAATAGAAGCTCATGAAATAAGGACGTTTTCGCTCTAAGATAGGGAAAGTGTCCTTTGATAAAGCTGTTAGCAGTATGGCATTGACCTGTCGTTAAGGTGACGCAAATGTGTCGTATACAAAAAAGGAGTTTTTGAACAGGATATAGCTTCAATATATTCATGTGAGAAATACAAATGGAAATGAAACTAAACGCTAAAAAAATTATAGAAGAACGTAAAATCAGAGCTTGGAGTCAGCAACATTTAGCTGATGTTAGTGCTGTAAGTTTAAGAACCATTCAAAGAGTAGAAAATAATGGTTCAGGTTCATTGGAAACTGTTAAAGCATTAGCTTCCTGTTTTGAGTTAGATGTTACTAAGTTATTCCAGCCTGAAATCCCATTAAAGAAAAATCACTCTAAATCCAAAATAGCAATGCTATCTTCAATGATTGTAGCCATTTTCAGTAGTGTTTTATTTCTAGTGCCATCTACAATGGCATCAGATATTAAGATACACTCAGATAAAGTTACAACATCTAAAAATAATGATTATCGAGTTTACAGTAACAATGTAGAGATTTTCTTGCCAAAAACTCTTACTTATGAAGTGTTAGTTGATTCAAAGTGGGAAACGGCTACACCGGAAATAGCCAGTGGTAGTGTAAGGATCTATTTGGGTAACTCCGTTGTTTTTATTGAAAAAGCAATAATAACAAAAACTGAAAAAGGAACGAAAATCACTACTAATTATGCAAAATTTACTAACACTGACTAATATACTGCTAATAAGAGTCTAAGGTTGCGACCATCCATCTCCGGCCACTCGACAACATAAGATGTTGATAATAAGCGACAAGGTATTTTACTGTGTCGGATGGCGCTTCGCTTATCCGACCTACACTGGCACAAACCGGAAATCACCCATCCATAAATTCCGTATTTATACATTAAGGTTTTTAAAGCCTTAATGTAATTAACTTTCAACCATTCAACTAAACCTAATTTTACTCACATTTTAAGTGAGCTCTAATTAATAAATCTCAATCTGTGTGCCACACCTTGCTTAAAATTAAAACTATTCTCAAGCTGCCGCGAATTCTCAACTTAAGTGGCGCTGGCCAAAAATGATCAGTGCCATTTAACTTGAGAATCTCAGCCAAGCAATAAAATTTTAAAACAATAACTTAGCTTGTATTTTTATGGGTACTGCGCCTCTTAAATTGAGAATTATTTACAGCTAAAAATTGCTCCAAGACGAATTCTCATCCAGCCAAAAAGTTCTCATCCTGCCTCGAAAATTCTCATTCTGCCGCTGTAGAACTCAAACTTTATTTTAATGGACACTTAATTAAGTAGATTCAGTATTCGGTGAATTAGTGGCGAACACTATAGGCTAATATTTACTTAGTAAAAGTGTAGTAAATCGTGTAGAAAATGGGTTTTTAGGATAAAGAAAAATGAAGCCCTTTAAGTGAAAACTAAAATGCAGGTATGCAAAGCTCCATTTACAATTTTGAGTTAGTTTAAATGTGGTGTGATTAAGGTTTAGCTTTGGATGAATTTACTAAACCTTAATTAAAAGAGGGGAAAATAAACTTATTGGTATTTAGTCGGTTAGTCTTGGTCAACTGTCAGTATTGTTATTAATAGAACATAGACAGAGAACAAGTCTCGATCTAAAAAATTAAAATTGGTGGTAATAAAATGCTAAATGCCGAGTGATAGCTGTTTGTTTTGTGTTTTCGCCAACTTCAAAGTGTCATTCTTATATATACGTTTTGAGTCACTGCCATGAATGTAAACGGGTCTGAGCTTACCGGTATTAATCAATCTCATTAGTTCAACCTTTGGTATACCGGTGACTTCAGCAACGTTTGCAACTGACATCGTTTTATCTCTTATAAGCTGAGTATGTAACTTACAAAATGTGTCGAATGCTTCAGGCAAGACGTATATGGAATGCATTAAGTCTGAGGAAGGTTTATACACTATTGATAAATCTTTATTTTTAGCGGCTATAAGTACATCTGTTATACAGATATTGTGGAGAGCCATTAAACGATGTTGCTCAGTAAGGGGAGCGTAATCTTTATCGTGACTGAATTCGGCTAAAAAGGTATAAATGCCTGATATTTCAACGCGAGTATCCGTTCTCAAGGCCTTTTTTGAATCAGATCGTATTAACCCAAGTTCATGTAAAATAACGACTTGTTTAAATGTTATGCCGATGATAGTGGAGGCTGTTTGAGCTTCTAACCACAGTTGAGTCATAGGATCATTTGAACGAATATACTCGCTATTATACATGCCATATAGTGTGGATAATGACCCCCATTCACATAGCAAATTCTGAACAATAATTTCAATTTTGTGAAATTCAATATTCAACGGTACATCTGTTGGTACTCGTTTGGCCCTTTCATTTAAGAACAATCTAGCACTATCTGGACTATTAAGAATATCAGCCGCTTTATTCAATAATGTAGAGGTAATCTCCCTTGGCGGGAAGCTCGTTCGTGTATTGCTATCGTCTACTATCACTTTCGCTATAAGGTATGCATCGTGGACTTGTTCTTGTGATTTTAATAGCTCATTCAATGGCATGTGCGTTAAACGTAAGCCGCACAAAGGTGATGTGCAGCAGCCATTTAGAAGATTAATAGTAAATTGCAGTGGTGCGTTGCAATGAGGGCATTCGGATAACAAGGCACACTCATGAATAATACAGTGGCGTAAAAACGGATTTTGCCATTGGGTCCTAAAATACCCATATTGGTTAACACAATCTGTACAAACCTGTGGCGTTAGCAATCTCGCATGTGTCCAGCACTTTATCCTTAATGATGATAAAGTGCGAGTAGTAGGAATAAGGTGATCAAGGAGTTCGTGCTTTGTTGACCTACCTTTGATAATACTGGTTAGCATAGCTTTATTTAGTACGCGAGATTCTGATTTTACGCCGTTTCTTTTAAGTAAGCGAAGTACATAACCAATAGCTGACTCTGCTTCGTAGTACGAGGGTGTTATTGGGAAGCGCATTAGGATAACCTCACTGACTCATATGGTTTACGTACATGGAGCTGACTTCTAAGATTTTTTTCTTGCTCATTTATATATGCATCTAATTGTTCTTTAGTTAAGAGTTCATAATCAAATGGGTTGATAGCTCCAATTGCATATTTCTCAAAGTTTTCAAATAAAGCTTCTAGAAGCTGTTCATAATTCATTGCTTTTCGAGTGTTATTACGTAAAAACAAATCGCGCATCGTACTCATAGTGTGCTCGCTGTAAGCAAGATAAATACGGTCAAATAGTTCGCTGTGCTCTTCTGCTATTAAGACTGGCAATCCAATTTGTTGAATGAACCAATTACAACAGGCAACCCAGTTTTTCGTTTTAGGAAGGATTGGGTTAATTTCAATGGGGCGCATTTGTCGGCGAGACATCTGCTCGTCATCGTCAAATTTACCGGCAGTCCTACCAAATGTAATAAGGCGCTTAGCACTACTTGTGCCTGCAAAAACAATTGAACAACGGATTTTGTTGCTATCGATAAGGTAGCAAAAATATTTAATAATTCGTTGAAACTCTATCCCATCATAACTTGAGGCAATATTCTGAATTTCGTCCAGAATGATTAGCTCTACTTCTAGCCCTTTGAGCAGTGTGACAAGTTGAGAATCCAATTCAGCTGCAGAAGCACGAGCATTTTGTGTTGTTCCGTCTAGCTCTGAGATTAAAAAACGAGTTATCTCAGCAGTACTTTTTTTAAACTCCTTAAAAGCCACATAAAAGACTGGCACTGTAGTTTTCTCTGGCGTGGTAACAGGTATAAATTGAGCGTGATACTGCTTTAATATATACGTCTTGCCAGCACCGGATGCACCATAAATAAGTTGAGCTCGTTTATCCTCTGATGGGACGTAATACATATTGTGGGTTTCCGCAATCCTCTGCCATATCTTTTTTTGTACGTCACATGCGAAAATTGTACTAGGCATAGCTACCATTGTTTTTCATTTCCTTCATCATTAGAGCGAGTTGGAGCCATTTCTTTAGTCTGGCTCACCATCGTATCAGCGTAAGTATCTTGTTCACCTGAGTGCGAAATTTGGGATTTAAGGGCATTAACCTTATGAGATTCTTTTATTCGCTCCTCAATGGAAAAGCTCTTTTTCGTATTTTCATTAAAAGATGCTACTTTTGGGCCTCTACGCTGTTTACGTGTGGGCTTTTTCTTGACAAATTCAGTTATTTGACCAACATAGTGGCCTATAGGAGTATGAGAGAAATGCTCTTGATAAATTCCGCATTGGCTCAGGGTATCAGAGCCATTTAACTCAGAAAAACTGACAGGTAATGCTGCATCATAAAGGTCAATATTATCAGCGATTATTTCCACTGGTTTGTCTTCGCCAGGCAGTGTTGCTTGAACTGTTACCTTTCTCGCATCTAGCTTGTCATGAAACACAGAAACAGAGGGGTTTTCACCTAGTTCCATGTCTGTTTTAGTAGCAGCATAGAGTTTTTTCAGCTCATAACTGGAATAATCTTGGCCCAAACACCTGACAGTTCCACGTTGCTGCAATTTATATGTTGCCTTGTCTTGGGACACGTGGAAGCAGTGTTGTAGCTGACCATATGTAAATGTAGGCATAGGCGTATCGATAATTGACTGCTTCCATTTTTCGATAGGAATATGCCGAGCATTTTCATGCTCTATGTGTATGTATTCTGTTATAAATATATTCAGAAGCTTTTTAAAGTCAGATACTTTTATATCTGCGCGTTTAGCTAATGGAATTGTGTCGAGTGTTTTCGGGTTAGTACGTTTGCCTGAATAACTTTGAAATCCAATACTCGACTCTCCGTTTTGCGTCTCAATCTTCATACCTGAAAAAAAGTGATTTCTTAATACGTTAAAAAATGACTCAATGAATGGTTTCTTAGCTGGCTGATTTGATGGCGTATAATGAATATTCAACCCAAGTCGCTCCGCAGCCTTTTTTACCAATCGATTATTAAACCCAGGGCCATTATCCATAATTAATGCAGTCGGTTTACGGCCACTCATTGTAAGATTACTATCCGCCATAAAAATTTGACGTAAAAGGTTAAGCCCACCTGCAGCATTTTCAGCTTCAAAACTGAGCACAACTGAGATAGGTATTCGTGTGTATACGTCTATTGCTACATACAAAGAAATAGGTGGTGTAGGTTGACCTGTTTTGTCATCAATTAAACACATATTCAGCACTACACGGTCGCATTCAACGCGCTGCATTGCGTAATAGGTTTTAATTCGTTTGCGTAGTGTTGTCAGTCGCTTGTTCATTTCTGCTGGTGAAAGCCCTTTATAATTGTCAACGTTTTCAGCATCAGTGAGTTCTCCTAACCGCCGGTAAAAGGTGCGTTGGGATGCAATTTTAATATCATTATTTTTTAAGCTCGCCTTTTTAGCTTCTAATTTATAATTTCTGTAATATGCGCCTTTAAAAGTGGAGTTATTACACGAATAAACGGTAGAGACATAGTGCTGAAGGAAGGCTTCAGTGGCCGCATTTAGCCTTACATCACTAGTGCGTTTTTGCTCAGCAAGCGCCTCATCATTAAAATCAGATTGAACCCATGAGCGCCAATGACGACAAACTGTTTTCCATTTAAGGTGGACTGTGGCAATAGTTGCAGGATGTTCACTTTCGACTCGTTTTATGAGTTCATTATATGTTTCCTGGGTTGTAGCAGGGTGTCCCTCACTAACCAGCGTTTTCAGCATAGACATGTAAATCAACCGTGAGGCAACGGTTGATTTTTGATATTCAGTTAATTCAATATGTGGGTGCTTTGAGCTTCTTAATAAAAAGACTTGAGCATCGAGGGACTTTTCAAACTCTTTTCGAGGTAATAGACGTTGTTTTGTCTCTTTGCCATCACCTGAAAGTACTATTCCTGTACTGTCAGCAAACTTAATAGACTCAACGTTACCGTATCTATTAGTAATGTCGGTGCCCGCACTATATCCCATCATCCGAAGTAAACTCGCGTCAAAATGGTAGAGACGGTTAATGGCTTTTGCATATCGAAGTTGTATACATTTGAAGCAATGAGCCCGTACGCCTCCGATACCGGGCAACTAGCAATACCTTCTAAACTTTCGATGAGTTCTCCGAAGGTTAGTTCTCCAGTAGAAAGTATTGTTAATGGAAATGATGGCTTTGAGTAATACATTGTGATCAGATTCAGGTTCGCCATAAAAATGGTATTAAGTTTATCGACGATGATGAGCCGTATACCTATTTGTGCCGTTTTTCGAGTGTATTCGTTAAAAAGGTGAATTTTGGAGCGATAGCTGTTATCCACCTGTGACTCATGATGAATTTCAATATACTCAGCGAAACCGGAACGGCATAAGACTAAAAAGTCGGGCGTATAGCGACGAACTTTTTTCGTCTATGGTGACTTCAATTTGTTCAGGTTGAGTGGCAAACATCTCCACATTCGGATCACATTCCAGTTTAAATGCCTGAACTAGCTCTTGAAATGACTCAGGGTTAAGTACGCACTGATTTTTTTGGGAGTAAAATCGTATAACAAAACGACCTCTGTGAATGTTAGCATTTGTCTTTGTAACCGTCATAATTTCGCCTCCCAAAAAATAAATGTCTTTACACTATAGATAATAAACGTTAAATTAAAGGTTTTATTGTACTTAGGTTGGTGTTTATAAGCATTTTTATAATATTCCTTTCGTCATAATTAGGCTTATCAATCCTTGGAGCCGATGAATATTTTGTATTTTTTTCAAGGGTTTATCTCACTTCAAAATTAAAAAGTTAAGTCCAATATTTTTTCTATGAGCAAATTACTTATTTTTAAGAAACTTTTATCTTTGAAATAATATAAAGGTTTCTTAATTTATTCTGCCTTGCTAATCGCGACTAAAAGCTTCAATTTTTTGCTTGAAGTATCGCGCTTTCAAATAAATTCCCAGTGCTAACTAATACTCAATGGAACGCTTGATTTTTAACCGCTGAAATTTGCATTGCTTAATCCATCACAGGCGACTCTTTTTAAAAGGCAGTCACTATGATTACAGATCTAGTAAAGAGAACTGGTCCGACCTCGTAAAAAGTTCTTCAAAAAATCTGAATTTCCCTCGTAGAAGCGGCGAAAACAGTGTGTTTTTGTATATTTAAATATATTAGGGGAACTATCATTATAATTTTTTCATCTCATTTTTTGACCAAATACAGATTATTTTCACTTATTAAGTTAGGGTTAGTGCAAGTGCTGAACTTATTATTGAATCTAAAGAAGGGTTGAAATTGGGTATGAAGCATAAGCCAGAAGGATGGGTTGTTTTAACATTTCAGTCAGTGGATGATAAAACGTGTTATGTGTTGTTTTGTTCGTGGAGAAATGATGATGAATGGAGAGTAAGCTCAGGTTCAATGGTTCTACCTCACTTATCACCATGTGGGAATTATTGGATTTGGCCTCAAATATCAGGCTCTGTATACGAGCTTCCCGTTGATGAAGAAAATGGCTACACCTTTTACACTGGCGCTGTATTAGATGATTTGTTAGCAAAAGGATACCGCGATGGCACACAGTTAAAACGCATAGCACTTAAAGATATTATGGAAGATAAATAAGGCGATTAGCGCCTTCTAATCAGTCTATTTACTTTACTTTTGAAGGTCACAGGCTCTATACAACGGTAGATATTTAGGGGCTTTGGTAAGCAAAGGTGAGAAATTTTATGATGTAAATATTGCTAGTTCTACATTAAAAGCTAATGAATGAATACAGTAAAAGCTAATGAATGAATACAGTAAAAGCTAATGAATGAATACAGTAAAAGCTAATGAATGAATACAGTAAAAGCTAATGAATGAATACAGTAAAAGCTAATGAATGAATACAGTAAAAGCTAATGAATGAATACAGTAAAAGCTAATGAATGAATACAGTAAAAGCTAATGAATGAATACAGTAAAAGCAAAGAAGTGAGTACTTAGCGGCATTAGAAGTGGCAAGTGTAGAGAAAAATATTACCCCGTTTACAAAATTTATAGCCTCATTAATATAGTTATAGCTTTCTGAAAAAGCTAAGCTTTTGTAATAGAAGAGAACAATTACCTAAACAATGAAAGATCACTCAATAAGCAAAGAAGATTAAGTTTCATGAATAGGTAATTGGGCTATTTGTTCAAATTTCTGTTTGTGCCAATAGTGTACGCTGCAACATTAATCTTGTTAGTTTATCGTTTGATGAAGCTAAGAGCTTTAATTCTTTGTTCTAACATAACATATTCACATTCCATACTTGCAACCACTGAACCGGTTCCCATATTAGCACCAGTAGCACCTAAATAAAGCGAACAATAGGAATTTAAATAGGTTTTAAAGTTTTCGGTATTCAGAGAGAATTCTTTACCTAGACCTCGAGAAATCCCAGTCTCTTCTTGACTAACAACAATAGCATTTACTTCAGCCGTAATAACCCTTAAGTCTCGTTTTTTTTCTTCGATGAGCTGATTTAAACAACTTTGTTTTTCATACTTTGATTGATGTGATTCACAAACGGATAGCTCATTGTTAGCAAATGCACAGCTCGAAAATAATACTAATATAATTAATCCATATTTCATTTAAATTCCTTAGATCGTTTTATAATTCTATAGCTTAGATAAAAACTATAACCTCAATAAAGAGGCAAAAATATAAGCGAAGTGAGATAGCCCACTGTCTTTATTCCTATTAATTGCTTGTTAGCTCTTGTGTACAACTCTATCACAGCTATAAACGATACCATCGCTTTCTGATTTAAGCGTTAGCAGAGTATTACTTAGTACCAATACTTCTGATGATTCACTAATATTTTGTGGCATTAGACTTTCCAAGTTCAATAACTCATCAAATTTAGGGTGACTTAAGTTTACTAACTTTATTTCTGTAGACGTTTCGATTAAATACCCATTTTGGTATTCCCAGTTTGCACTGGTAGCCATTGAATATTCCATTTCCGGTAACTCATGTGTTTTGTAAATTAAAGTGCCGTAACTATTTGATTTACCGTTATGTAGTGGTCAATAAAATTTGGCCACAGTTCTAGAATCTTGATATCTAACCTCAGATTCATTTGGCGCTAAACCGGCATTATAATGATGCGGCCTAACGTTGTTGTAATATCCGTTGATATAATCACTAACGCTATATTTAGCATCTATAAA
>NZ_JADYXB010000045.1:0-25796 GCF_015864485.1 Pseudoalteromonas sp. SWN166 | reverse complement strand
TAATATCTTTCGATATTGAATTGACTGTGCCGAATAATTACCGAAATAACTATTCTGTTGGTCACTCAGTTTTCAATTGAGACTCTAATTTGTTTGCCTCGTTACTTGCTCAATAAAGAACAAAGTAGGTTGGCTGTTAGAACTCAATCTGTACGAGTGCCCACACAGATGATTGCTTTATATTGTTAAAGAACGTTTTGAGTCGCTTTAGCGCCTCAAGGGATGCGAATAATACACCCTTTATTTTTCGAGTCAACACTTAGTTTTAAATTTTCATTTTGGAAGATTTAAAACCGAAGTTTTATTTAACTCTCTGAGGTAGTTCGTGCCTCGCTATGCGTTGGCGTTTCCCGTCTCAGTGGGGTCGCATTATAGGGAGATCCGAAAACAGATCAACCCTTTTTTTAGATCTTTTTACTGTTCGAACAAAAATAGAACAAAACCACGTAAAACCATATGAAAACACACCTAAGGTGATGCTTTTTTGTGCTCTTATTTATTATTTAATACAAATATCATTGCTATGTTTGATTTAGACGTTAAGATAGCAAGTTCACAATGTTAAATTAATGTTTATTTCCTGTTTATTGGTAGATCTAAAATGAAATTACCCGATCAAAAATCTTTTATCTTCTCTGTTATTCTTGCTGTAGTTGGTTTTGTTGTTGTTGAGTTCGCTTTAGGCGGCTTAGCTTTAAACCCTGCGTTACTATTTGGTGCTGGTTTATTAATAGGTGCGATTGCTATTGCTGCAATGTCATCTGATGTGACTGAAGAAGCTGAAGTTAAAACAAAAACGCTTTATGTTGGTAACCTTCCTTATCGTGCAAACGAAGGTGTGGTTCGTGCATTATTTGAAGAACAAGGCAAAGTATTCAATGTTCGTTTATTAAAGGATAAAAATACTGGCAAGCGTCGTGGCTTTGGTTTTGTTGAAATGGCGCAAGCTGATGCAGACAATGCAATTGCTAACTTAAACGATAGCGAGTTCCAACAACGTACTTTAAAGGTACGTGAAGCAAAACAAAAACAAGAAGATGATTCTAATGCTCTACGTACTGAGACGGATCAGTCAGTGTAACTAGCTTTACCGCTAGCTTATTGCTAAACACATCAGCCGTTGCATAATATTGCAGCGGCTTTTTTATGTCTGTTAGTTTATTCACACATAAGTTAAGTTCGTTAAGTAAGTAACTAACCCTATTTGCTATCGCTACACCTGAATCAAGTAATTTTACATTCCCTTCAAAATACTGACTCATCGGCCCTGCTAGAATTGGAAAGTGTGTACACCCCAGTACAAGTACATCTATAGTTTTATCTATATGCAGGCCATCTAGTACTTGGCGCAACTTGTTTGTATCTAATGAGTCTGTAAAAAAGTATTGCTCAGCTAAGGCTACTAACTCCACACTGCTATATAGATTAACAACTATATTACGCGCATGTTCAGCAATTAACGTTTTAGTGTATGAACTGGCGACCGTTGCTGGTGTGGCTAATAAGCCAATATGATTTGAACGTGTTAACTCAGCGGCAGGCTTTATTGCTGGCACAACACCTACAATTGGAATATCTGTCACTTGGCGCACCGCACTAAGTGCAGATGTAGAAGCGGTATTACACGCTATTACAATTAGATCAACGTTAAGAGCGTTAGTTTTGATGAAATGAATAAGTGAGCATAATCGGTTAATGATTGTTTGCTGGGATTGAGCTCCATAAGGTAGTAAAGCATTATCCATAAAATAGCTGTACTGAGCATTGGGGATACTTTGCTTTATATGCTCAAGTACAGTAGTTCCACCAATACCTGAATCAAAGACCATTATATGCGCTGACAAACTACCGTTCCCACTTTACTTTAAGAACGGCAGTTTGCCATGAGGTATTTATAAAAGAAAGTAGTTTAACTTTGCGTGGTTTCTAAATCAGTAAGCCTGTCGGCTGCCGAATTTAACTGATTAAGGTTTTCGAACATAGACTTTGTGTAATCTACTAACTTATCTATTTGTTCCTGATCTTGATTTAACCACTGTAGAATTCCAGCTAGTTGATTTTGTAATCCAAGCTCACCCGCTTTTTCAAAAGCATTTTTAAGGTCGTCATTAAAAGGGGCTAAACCCTCAGCTACTTGCTTTTCGGGTGCTGGTTTATATTCTTCATAGCTTTTAACTGTTGCTATTGTTTTTGTTTGGCGTAAATCCATAGAAAAAGCCACCAGCTGATCACTCTCTAAACTCAGCTCTTGTGCTTGTTCAAATGCTTTATCTAGGTCACCACCAAAAAATGTTTTACTTAAATCTTGTAAATCTTCCATCATCACATTAATCGCTTCTTGCTCTTGCTCATTTAAGTCACCATTTACCGACATCGAAAATGATACCTGTCGAGATTGCGATGATGAGCTTGCGAACGACTCGCTATTACTGTTTTGCTGATAGCCGCTTGCCGACTGAGATTCAAATGCATCTGCAAAGCTAATACTTACCTCGTCACCTTCTGCGGTGGTAAATTTATACTCTGCATTACTCGTCATACTGACATATTGAGCCTGGCTTATATTTACGCTGGCAGGTTGTGGGTTAAATAACGACTCTTCAAACTTATCGAGCCCATTGTAAATTCCCTCTTTGGACTTATTAATCCCCTCTTCCATGTCATCATTAAATACACCAGTACCTTTGAGTTCATCAACAGCGTCATCAATCCCTATTTGGACTCCTTTGCGCGCGTCGCCTAACATATCTTTGAGCTTTTCGTCATCAGCGCCGTTAGCTTTTGCTTTGTTAACAGCACTACTTACAAAATCGAGTACGTTTTTTACTATTTCATCAAAATCAAAGAGTGGTTTATCTGCTTTTTTTTCTGCCATAGGCAATCCAAGTTGCTCAGCCATTTTATCGCCAAGCACCTTTGCGGCCAACTCTCGGCCTCGTTGTTGATAGCTATCTTGAGGAGACGTAATTGTAGGTTGCTGTATATCAGCTTTATTATTGAATTTATTGATGTTGTTGTTTGGCGTAAAGCCATAATTACCTATTTTCATGATTCGTCTCCTAAGCGTGCGTAGTTTATTATCGGCTATAACAACAAAAACTAAAGTACAATGTTCAATAAAACAGCATAAATGCTAGCCAAAACTAGACAAATACGCAGCGCTCCCTACAATAGCGCCGATAAACAGATCTTAGAGAAGGTAGTAGCGTTAATGGCAGTTATTAAAATAGATACCACACAGTACCAAACGCAGTTAAGTGAAAAAGAGCAGCGTATTAGTGCGCAGTTTCAACGTTTTGGTGTGGAGCAACTAGAAGTATTTAGCTCAGAGCCAACTAACTACCGCCAACGTGCTGAATTTAGAGTATGGCACGACGGTGACGATCTGTTTCACATTATGTTTGATCAACAAACAAAAGAAAAAATCCGTGTTGATACGTTTGACCCCGCTGCGCCTCTAGTAGGTGAAATAATGCAGGTGATGATTGAAAGCCTCAAGCCTTGCGAGATATTACGTCGTAAGTTATTTCAAATTGATTACTTATCAACGCTAAGCGGTGAAATTTTAGTAAGCTTGCTTTATCACAAACCACTTGATGAAGAGTGGCTAAGTGAAATTAAAGCACTTAAAGAAAAGCTAAGCAGTAAATACAAGATTGACTTTATAGGCCGTGCTCGCAAACAAAAAGAAGTGCTGGGTGAAGACTTTGTAACTGAACGCTTAACTGTTAATGGTCAAGAGCTTATTTATCAACAAGTAGAAAATAGCTTTACTCAGCCTAATGCAAAAGTAAATATTAATATGCTGGAGTGGGCGCAAGATTTATGTAAACCACTTAAAAATGATTTATTAGAGCTGTACTGTGGTAACGGTAACTTTTCAATTGCATTAGCGGGCTGTTTTAATAAAGTATTAGCAACAGAAATATCAAAATCATCTGTTCACTCAGCTCAATACAACATTGCTAAAAATAACGTAGAGAACTTAGATATTATTCGTATGTCGAGCGAAGAGTTTACCCAAGCAATGAATGGCGAGCGTACTTTTTCTCGTTTAGACGGGATTGACCTTAAAAGCTATGACTGCCAAACCATATTGGTTGATCCACCGCGCGCCGGCATGGATGAATTAACGTGTGACCTTGTGGCTAACTACGAAAGCATAATTTATATATCGTGTAATCCAGAAACCCTAGAGCGTGACCTTGATCACCTAACACGTACGCACAACGTTAAGCGCTTTGCTATATTTGATCAGTTCCCTTATACACATCACATTGAGTCGGGTGTGTTCTTACAGCGTAAATAATAAATATGCTCAGTAAACGTTACCCATAAAAAAAGCTCCTTATAGGAGCTTTTTTAGTTTTAGCTAAATTTATTTGCTAGCTAAGTAATTAATCAGTTTGCTAATATCTTCTGGTTCAGTAATACCCGACTCACGACCTAGGTTTAATTTATACTTACCATTTACAATAAAGGTAGGTACGCCACGTAGTGCGCCTTTTTCTTTAAAGTAGTCCTGATCACGTTTCATTTTAGAGCTTAGCGTACGTACCGAGAAGCTTTTGAAAAGTTTATCAAACTTATCGCCATCAACGCCCTGTGCTACAAATATGTCTTTTACATCTGCAAGCTCATTAAATTTAGCGCGTTTGGTATGAATGTGGTTAAAGATTGCAGAAATAATCTGATCTTTTTGTGGAAGCACTTCTGCAGTAGCAAGTGCCTGGCTCATCATCTGTTGATTTTCTGGGTCGCGTACACCTACGAAATCAACATGGCTCTTTTTAAATTTAACGTTTTTATCAAGCTTAGGCTTAAACTCACCAATTACTGCTTCCATGTTGTTACATGCAGGGCAGTAAAATGAGAAAAACTCTTTAATTTCAGGCTTTTTAGTTGCGCGCTCAGAAACCACATCGTAATGCACGCCTTCTTCATACGTTGCTGCAAAGCTTGTTGCCGCCATAGAAAGTAGTACTGCAAGCAAACCTGCTTTAACTAATTTAATCATTATTATGCTCCGAAATTTATAGTGCTAATAAAAATGCAACTAACTCATCAAGTTCTTTTTGATTTTTGATGGTGTTGAGGTTTATTTTATATTTGTCGTTAACAATAAAAGTAGGAACGCCCGTTAAGGCACCTAATTTTGAATATTTGTTTTGATTATCTTGTAATGCTTGCTCAGCAGCAATTACTGGCATGCTTGCCATGTCTTGATCGAATGTTGCGCTATCAATACCATTTACTTCAAGTAGTTTTTTAACGTCTTTCATTTCAGTTAAAGGTGCACGTTGAACATGAATACTTTTAAAAATTTGATCGCTAATGCTCTGTGCCTGACCATGCTGTTTAGCAATTAAATAAGCAAAGCTTAAATTACTTTGAGCTTGCGGCGACACACCACCTAAAAAGTTAACGTGGTTTTTAATAAACTTGGCGCCTTCTGGCAGACCTTGTTCAATTGCTTTTGCTACTGGTTCAAACTTAAAACAATGCGGGCAATAATATGAGAAAAATTCAGTTACTTGCGGTGATGCACTTTTATCCACATCAATAACGGTGTATTGATTATCAACTTCAAACTGCGCAGCAAATGCTGCAAATGGTAAACATAAAAGTAATAAACTCAGTTTTAATTTTTTAAGCATTGGCATCTCGTTGTACTTGTCTTTAAATAAAATATTACGGCAATAATTTTAACGGTGCTTCTTGCAGTGCTGCAAGTTGCTCCTTCAGTGCTAAAATTTGTTGCTCCCAGTATTTGTCATCAGCAAACCATGTAAAGTTCCGCACAAAGGCAGGATCGCTCCATCGTTTAGCTACCCATCCCATGTAATGGATAATACGCATTGCTCGCAGCGGTTCAATTAATTTGAGTTGAGAGTGATCAAAATCACAAAACTCTTCATACGCATTCACAAGGGTGTCTAACTGTAACAGTTGCGTCGCTCTATCGCCACTGAGCATCATCCATAAATCTTGTATTGCAGGCCCTTGGCGGCTGTCATCTAAATCAACAAACATGAGCGCATCGCCTGCCCACAAAATATTACCAACGTGGCAGTCACCATGTAAGCGAATACTTTGCACATCTTTATACTGTTTTTGCGCCTGCTCTATCACCAAATCTAAAATAGTATAAAAAGCAGTATTTATTCCCATAGGCACTAAGTTACTTTTTTGTAGATGAACTTTGGCTGTATGCAAATACTCATCGCAGGTAACTGTTGGTCTGTAAGTAAAAGGTTTTGTTTTAGCGACTTGGTGCATACGGCCAATTAAACGCCCCATTACATCAAGCTGGTCTAAATTATCAACCTCAAATAAACGCCCGCCTACACTTGGAAACAACACAAACAAATACCCTTCGTGTTCAAACAAGCTTTGCCCATTATATAAAATAGGGGCTACAACAGGCACTTCTGCTTCTGCTAGTTCAAATGCAAAATCATGTTCTTCTTGAATTTGCTCCCTACTCCAACGCTCTGGTCGATAAAACTTCACTACGTAACGCAGACCATCATCGGCTTTAAATTGGTACACTCTGTTTTCATAGCTATTGAGTGCTAATAAACCTGACTCGGCGTACACACCTACGCTTTCTATTGCATCGAGTATTAGGTCGGGTGTTAAATCAATAAAACTAAATTTACTCATACTCTTCTTATATAAAATAAAAGCGGGTTATATACCCGCTTTTGTTAATTGCTATACCAGCCTACCATAAAGGCAGATTGTTATTACCGCGCTTTAAAAAAGTTACTTGGCTGCGATATTGTTTCATCTGGCTCACTAACCGGCGAAAGCACAAAGTTAAACTCTGTCATTGGCGCTTTTAAATCATAAGGGTCCATTACAAGTGACAATGGTACATTATGAGATTCACCTGCTTGCACAGTAAATGATTGCTTCCCTATGTACTTAAAGTTATCTAAACCTTGCACTTTAATATTAAAGGTTTGCTCGTACTGCGCTTTATTAATTACCTTTAACGTATACGTGTTCTCTACCAAACCATTAAAATCAACACGATATAATTGGTTTCGATCACGAATAATATCAAAGTCCATTGTTTTACGCAGTGCTATATTAGCGACAAGTGCACCCGTAAGCACAACAAGTATGACCGTGTAACCGATGATTTTAGCTCGTAGTGGATTCGTTTTATTTTCTGGCGTTTCGAGGTTTCGCTCAGTCGTATATGAAATAAGCCCACGCGGGTATTCCATTTTGTCCATTACGCCATCACATGCATCAATACATGCACCACAGTTAATACACTCAGCTTGTAGCCCGTTTCTAATATCAATACCGGTTGGGCATACTTGAACACACAAATTACAGTCTATACAATCGCCCAGCTCTAAATCTTTATGGTCTACTTTACGTGAGCGCGGACCACGGCTTTCACCACGGCTTTCATCGTACGTTACTGTGTATGTGTCTTTATCAAACATAGCTGATTGAAAACGTGAGTAAGGACAAATGTGTAAACACATAATTTCTCGCATCCAACCTGCGTTGCCATAGGTACATGCTGCAAAGAATATAATGCTTACTAGTGCATAACCACCTACATTAAAAGTGACAAAATCAGGAAGTAATTCTCTTATAGGCGTAAAGTAACCCACAAAAGAAATAGCCGTATACAACGAAAACAATACCCAACTAGTATGCTTTGCTGTTTTTCGCCAAAGCTTATCAAAGTTCATAGGGCGTTGATCGAGCTTTTTACGCTGATTAGCCGTGCCTTCAAACTTTTCTTCGAACCAAATAAAAATAAAGGTCCATACAGTTTGCGGGCAGGTATAGCCACACCACACCCGCCCATAAAAGGTGGTCACTAAAAATAGTGCAAATGCTGCCAGCATAAAGATAAACGCTAATATGGTGAAATCTTGAGGCCATAGCGTTAAACCAAAAATATTGTATTTTTGACCAATTAGATCAAACAGCACAGCTTGCTGGCCGTTAAAATTAATCCAAGGTAGTAACATAAACGCAAGTAGGCCTAAAAAGCCAATGCGCTGCCTAAGTAATTGATGTAGGCCTTTTACAGCACGCACATAAATACGATTTCGGGGATTGAACCTATCATCTTGACGGCTTAAATCCGGTTTTTGGATTTTCACCTCTACAGGGATATTCTTTACTTTAATTTGCTTGTCCATCGAAGTTCCTCAACGCCGCTTGGAAATAAAAACCCAGCAATACTCAAGTACTCTATACTTAAAGTTAGCAAGTTTACTTTAATAAATTGCCATCTCGAATACTTTCAGATATTTCAGAAATATCTGACTGCTGTTAACCATTATAACAATGTTGGTTAAAATTACTGGCATAGATTGCTAATAATTTATTCATCCCAGCTACTTGCTTTTAAAGTGCAGTTTATTACACTGCATGGTAATTCAACCCTACTTAGATCAAGGTTTACGTATCCATGAAAAAATTTCTTATTTTGGTAGTTGTGATCCTTGCCTTTTTTACTATCGACCACCCTCTTATAAAAGAACCTCGAGAAAAGTTATTAGGTGAAGGCATTGGCTTTTTAAGTGATGCGAGTAAGGTTAATAGAAGCCCTGCTGCCAATATGGCTAAAAATAGAATAAGCTCACAGTTAAAGCTTTCTGAATCTGAGGGTGAGTACGTAGAAAAAACATTTACAACTGATGACTCTGTTCAGTTATTTCACTTACGCTATTGTCGTGAACGTGACTTAAACCTTTACTTTTATGACGAACGTTTAAATACGGTGTGTAAAATAGTGACTGACGCACTAGAGCAAAAGCGAGCTAAGTAATGGATTTTTCGAATTTAAATAAAAAAGCAAGCGACTCATTTCATAAACAGCGCAACATGCTTAAACAATTAGCACAAGGCAAAACGTTAAAGTGTGAAAAATGTAATGGAGTTTTAACACTTGATTTAGCCACCAGCGAGCCTGGTAAAGGTATGGTAAAGTGTAAGCAAGGCTGTACTGATATTGTATTAGAACTAAGCGCTTAGATTATCTAAGCGCTTAAGCTAAAACTATTCGTCCCAGCTGTCATCAGTTATTAAACCACTATTAATGGCAACAACTTCTATGAGCTCCGCAAAGCCTAGTGCAAAGTCACCCATTGATTCATATTGATACTGGCATAAGGCTTCTTTAGTCATACTATTTTGCTGAGCAATCTGAGTAATTGCTTGCTGATCAAGAGCAAAAAAGCTCAGTGTACTTAATGCACTCTCTAATGCTTCTTTAAATTCAGCATCTAACTCAGGTGCATTTAAAAGTGGCTCTGCATATGCTTTAGTAGCCACTAAAAAGCCTTCGCTCCATGGTTTACAAAACTCAAGAGTAAACTCAACGGGTAGTTTGTATCCTGTTTCAAATACTTGCTCACTAATTTTATGGTATAGCGCCATAAACAAAAAAAGCATTTCTTCATCTAAATCATTGGCTGTACTTGGTAATATTTGCTCAAGCCACTCGTGCACATCTAATGGGGTGGGCGAACAAATAACGCCAAATAAATAGCCTTGGCTTTGCTCAAGGGTCATTGCTTTAGATTGGGTATTTAAAAATGTGCTGAGCTGCTTTGCTTGCAGCTCAGTAAATTGGGGTATTTGCATTAAAACTCTTTATATTCAAATATTAAAAGTTGAGCGGATAACGACCTTGGCTATCTGGTCGGCCTAAAAATTTAACCGCATCATGTACATCTTTAGGTAAGCTCGCATCTGGTTTTACATACCCTGCCACACTAAAGTCGAAATTAGCTTTAAGTGTAGCATCTGCTTCAAGGCCAAGCGTATTATCTGGGTCAATTAATATTGCCACGTCACCCGACTTACAGCTTAACTTGCCAGCCAGAGGACCAATATTAAACCACCCATTTAAGCCTTGTACGTCAATATTAGGGCTCGCTATTTCACCTTTTAATGAATCACAATAAGGTGCGCCTGAGCTGTATTCATTAAGCTCTAAAATTACGCGCCCTTTAGCGGTAACAGGCAGAGGAAGTTGCACACGTTGCATTGCACGCTCTACAGTGGAGCGTACTAGGGCGTCAGTTACTTTAACTTTTTTATTAAAAAGCCCATAGCTTACATCTGCGTATCCCGAAATATCAGTGCGCTCTCGTGCATTACCAAACTTTATATTCGCATTTAACTTGCCTGTAAACAATTTCCACCCGGCAATATCCCAGCGCACATTATTTAACTGCTCGCCATCAAAGCGAACTTGCATCATTTGACCTTGCCAAACAGTGCCTACAGTTTGGCCAACTTCTAGCTGCTTTGGTAAGTATGGCTTTGCTACATCAAGCGCAATACTTGCTGGTAATTTAATAATACAAAACACAATAAAACTAATTAAAAAGACAGCCGATAACGTTATTATTTTTTTCATTAATTAATTCTCTAATACTAGACGGCTTACACGCACATAGCCTGATTTATCATCGCGGCTTAAATCTAAGTTTTCAATTTTTAAACTGTGCTGGTTCACTAACTCATCTAACCACTCTATTAACTGATTAAATTCTACGGAGTCGAGCGTTAAACGAAGTGAACCCGTACTAGGCTGCATTTTACTAATATTTATTTGATAGCGACCTCGTGTAGAGTTAACAATTTGGCTTAAGTTTGTATTACTCGCCACACTCGTGTTGCCTGCGGCTTTTAGTTTTACAATACTTTCGTCAACCCAAGCTAATAGCTCTTGTTGTTTTATTTGAGATTGCTGTGCTTTTTCTATCGCATTATTTAATGGTCTAAATATTCCCATTACTAAAATAAAAATAATAAACACACCACCAGCAACCATTACCAATTGTTGTTCTTGCTCTTTAAGCGAACGCCATTGTTGCATTAACTGCTTTTTCATACTGCACCTCGCAGTTTAATTTCGCCAACGACATAATCACCGTCGTTATTTAAAGACCCTTGCTCAACCGTTAAACCTTGCTTTTCAAGTATGATTTTTACTTTACCAAAGGTTTGGAAGTCTTTAGCGCGTGCACGAATGCGCAGCTCATTGCGACGTTTGTCATAACGAAGAGTTTCAGGTGTAAATTCGCTCACTTGCGAAAACACATCAACCAAGTTAGTTGTTAATTCTAAAAAGCCTGTTTCGCTTGAACCTTGCACTTTATCTAATGCGCCTCTAATTTGGCTTTTAATTAAATTAGGACGAACTTTAGTGCCCGGAAATGCTTTTTGGTATCTATCGACGACTTGAGCTTTAGCTACTTCTACTTGTGTATTAAGTTGATGCAACTCAATCGCTTTTATTGTAATTGTAGCGGCCAATGCAACACTTGCTATAATTGCGGCGCCTTTCCAATAACCCCACCATAAAGCGCTTTGTTTTTTAAGCTGATACATACCTTGGCGTAAGTTGAACTTAACGCTATCTAGCTGCTTTGCAAATAATGCTAAAGGAAGGTCGTACTCACTCGTTTGCGCTTGTAAGTTAACGCTCTCAGGAAACTGATTAGCAGGGCTAAAATGTTTAATATCAGGATTACCCATGGCTGTTAAATAGCCACTTAACCAACTAGATTCAACCGCACCAATATGCCATTCTCCTTGCTTAAATAACCATTGGTTATTGAGCTCAATTGCAGTTATTGCGCCCTCCTCTGCTGTTGGTAACAACAAAGCATCGGGTAATATTCTGTATACTGATAAATTATGCTCAGTAAATAATGCGAGCCATTGTTCAAACCATTCACGGTCAGTCATAGCTACACGTATCGCATGTTGCTCTCCAAGCATTGTTGGCTGCGCTACTGCTATAAACAGTTCATCTACGTCACATGCTATATCTTCTTCGAGCATATACGGCAGTGCTTGCTCGAGCTTACGATTCCATTTTGTTGGCAAGGCAACCGTTTTTAATTGCACTTGATCACTTGGTAATAACACGACCACTTCTCGGGTAAGTGCTTTTTCGCTTAACTCACTTAAATGATCTGCATTTGGTAACTCGCCACTGGCTATTATTTCTTGCTCTTGTGGTGAGTAAATTAACCAATTAAGCAACTCTTGCTCGGTTTGACCCGTGCGGATCAACAGTATTTCTGTCACTGTACGCCTCCAAATTTTCGCGCCAGTATCGTTACGTCGCCGTCTTTAGCGTACAGTAATGTGGTCATCGAAAAACGCAGGTCGACAAAATTTGCCTGCGTTTGTAATTTAAAATATTCGCTTTTAATACTAAATAAACTTTTTACTGCGTCAGTATTAGTGCCGCCTTGCTGCTTAACCTGTTCAAAAAATTCATCAATGGTGTCAAAGCCAGTTTGCGGCCTGGCACCTATCACCGCTTCTGCACCAGATAAGCTCAAACTTTCTATTAAGGCACTGAGTATAAGTGCTTGTTCTGGTACTAATGTATTTACATTTATAGATAAAAGCGTACTGCCGGGTATTACACATACATATGGCAGTACTTTTTCCATCACTAATGGATTAAAGCCCTTAACTAAACGTAGCTCCGATGTTGATGCAAATAAACTATTGGCTGTCATGTACGGAAAATCTCGTGATAAATACTCGTCTTCCTCTGCACCTGAGCGATACGTTATGCTGTCCTCGTCAAGCCAATCGAATACGCTATCTGCCATTGTCTCTTCTGATTCATCAGCAGGTAAGTCATCAATATTTTCAAGTAATGCAAATAGTGCTTTGTGCGCAGGGTTTGTTTTACTCGCGCTGTTTGTATCTGGTGCTATGGCTAAAGCATTTAAATTTAAACATGCTTGTAAGTCAGTAATTTTGCCACTCAATGTACCGTTATCAACAGGATATGAAGCATCACCTTGGGTTGCCCATATTTGGTCGAGCGTTGTCTTATCGGCATCATCTTTTTTACTTTGTATAAGCCCTTTAATAGCAAGTTCTTCTGCACCATAGGCATACCACTTAGCTTGTTGATGACCTTGTAAATTAGTACTTTTTTGCACTTGCACCATTAAATTAGCGCTCATCTCTACCGCCAAAATAGCAGCCAACGCCACAATAAATAAAACAATAACAAGTGCTGCGCCGCGCGATGATTGTTGCTTAACCATTATTCACGCTCGTATCTTGTGTTGTGCTTGGTGGAGCAACAACCTTGCCCTGCCCTGGTACTAAAAATACTCGACGAATCGGTTCTGCTTTTATTTGTTGTAACGTAACAGCAACTGCTTTAGGAAGCGCTTTAATTTCCCATTGCTCTTGCCATTCGTTTTTATCATCTAAAAACTCAAACTTAAGCTCTTCAATATTCTCCAGTACACGTTGAACGCGTGGTTCCATATTATCAAGCTGATCAACATATACTCTGTAAACACGCTCAAGGTTATCGTCTATCACTCTATAACCAACAGCTTGTAGCTCAGAGCGTGGTAATAAGTTTATTGGATTTATCCAACCATCTCGTACAAACGCGATACCATCGTATTGGCTTTCTAAAACGTAACGACCCGCGAGTAAGTATTGTTCTTGAACATCGCCAGACTCATTACGAACAGCCCGTTTGGTCATTTGGCTAAAATCTTGATCCATTAACCTAAAGGTAGTTTGCAACCCGTTTAACTCAGCTATTTTTTCGTCCGAAGCATCTTTAGCTCTTGTTGTCGTCTCGAGTATTTGATGAGTAGCAATAATAACAAAAGCTAAAATACCCAGTGCAACCATAACTTCAAGTAATGTAAACCCGCGCTGCTTCACTTACTTTTTGCCTTTATTTAAATACGTTGATAATTCATATGCCGAATGCTCATACTTTTCATCCGTAAAAACATTGATTGTTAGCTTAACAAAGCTCTTATCAGCGGTAGCGGTTACTTCTTGTTGCCAAAACCATTCAATACCGCCCATTACTTCACTGCCTTTAAGGTTATTTTTACCTTGCCACTGTTCACCTTTAGTACGTTGTTCAATAATAACGTTTTCGGCGACCCACGATGCATAGGTTTGTTCTTCAATAGTGGTTAAGTGATGTATATGCTCGCTTGTTGCTTGCATTGCCGCTATACCCGCCATGGCGCAAATACTTAATGCGACAAGCACTTCTAATAAGGTAAACCCTTTAGTGCGCTTCATTATTCTGGCTCTCGGCGAAAGTTTACTGGTGCAGCAAATTCACCTTCAATGTAATACACAGGTTCGCTTTGCTCTTTTAACTCTAATATAAGTTGAAACGCGCTTACCTCACCTGATGACAAAATAAGTACTTGTGGGATTTTCAACTTTTTAAGCTCAAGTAAGCTGTCCTCATCGCCACCACTCATAAGTTCGCGCCAGTTAGATTGCTCTAAGAGGTTATCTTGCGCCCACGCTAAATCTTCTAAGTTAAGAGTGAGCTTTAACCTTTCATCTAACTCGATTGGTTTAAAAAGATCTTCACGGTCAAAGGTAATCCACTTTTCACCATCAAAAACTAAATACTCTAGTGTGTTGTCTTCAACTAATAAGCCCAATTCAACTTGGTTTAAAATGGCAAATTCTGATGCCATATTAATGGTGGTATGCAGCCTGAGTGCTTGAGTATCTAATTCTTCCTCGGCACCGCCTTCTAAGCTGTATACCACCATTTTGGTGGCAAAAGCGATGATCACTAATACCACTAAAATTTCTATTAAACTAAAGCCGCTGCTTTTTGCATGGCGCTGCTTAAGGCTTGCTTTCATAGCAAGCCTCTAGCATTAACATGTTCATACAAAGCAGTGTACTTAAGCATTATTGTTTTTCTTCGTCCCAGTTACCGATATCATCATCAGTACCTACTTCACCATCTGGGCCCATAGAAAAAATATCAAACTTGCCAATTTCACCTGGGCTAATTAACTGATAAGTATTACCCCAAGGATCCTCTGGTAGTTCATTAATAAAACCACCGTCAGGGAAACGCTTTGGAACCGGTTCAATACTTGTTTGAGTAACTAGCGCTTCAAGACCTTGCTCTGTGCTTGGGTAACTCTTATTTTTAAGCTTGTATAAGCTCATTGCATCTTCTAATTGCTGAATATCTAGATGCGCTTTATCAATAGCAGCCTCTTCTTGCTGACCCATAATGTTAGGTGCCACAATTGACATAATCATCCCGATGATAACCAGTACCACCATCACTTCTAGTAAAGAAAAACCTGATTGTTTATTCACGTAATTACCTCATTATTCTAAAAACACTAAGTAAAAATGGTTTAGGTAAAACCATTAATATATTTAAAAATTATTTTAACTTAAAGTCCAACAGCTTTATTCATCGCCATTATTGGCTGTAATATCGCCATTACTATAAATAATACAATAACCGCCATTGAGGCGATCATCGCAGGCTCTAGTAGTTTAAGCGATACATTAACCATGCTCTCAAATTCGCGATCTTGGTTATTTGCAGCACGCTCTAGCATTTGCTCTAGTTCACCTGATTTTTCACCACTTGCTATCATATGCAGCATCATTGGTGGAAACAACTTAGTTTGCTGAAGCGCAGCTCTTAAGCTTGCACCCTCACTCACTCTATCGGATGCATCTGCAACCGCTTTTTTAATTTTTTCGTTAATGAGTACGCCGCCCGATATACGCATTCCTTCAAGTAATGGTACCGAGCTTGATGATAAAATACTTAAAGTACGCGCAAAACGTGCGGTGTTGATACCACGAGCTACTTTACCTATGCCCGGCATATGCAGCACTCGGTCATCCCACCAAAAACGTATTTTTGGCTGTTTAAGTGCATGCTTAATCCCAATAGCGATGGCTGTGATGGCTATTAAACTAATAAACCAGTAATTTTGCACAAAATGGCTACCTGCCATTACCCATTCGGTTGTCCAAGGAAGTACTTGTTTAGTTTTTTCAAATGTTTTTAATATTTTAGGTACTACAGTACCCAGTAATACCGACACAATACCAATTGCAAACACCACTAAAATAATAGGATAAACCATTGCTTGCGTTATTTGGCTACGCATATGTTGGCGCTGCTCTGTGTAGTCGGCTAAACGATTAAGTACTTGGTCAAGGTGACCCGACTTTTCGCCTGCGGCAACCATTGCACGATATAAGTCGTCAAAAACATGAGGAAACTCACTAAGACCATCGGCAAGGGTATAGCCCTCAACCACTTTTGAGCGTACCGACATAAGCATTCGTTTTAAACGTGGCTTTTCGCATTGTTCAGCAACTGCCATAACAGCGCCTTCAACAGGGAGTGCCGATTGAATAAGTGTCGCTAATTGCCTTGTAATTAGTGCTAAATCTGAGGTTGAAATTGTTGGCTTAAAAAAGCTACCCAGTAAAGGTGCTTTTTCGCCTTTAACGTGTTTATCACTTTGCGCCGCAGGGACAACTTCAAGCGGCGTAAGTTTTTGATCACGTAAAGTTTGGCGAATTTGTTTAGCTGTATCGGCCTCTAAAATGCCTTTTTTTTCTTTACCTCGGCCATCTAGGGCACGATATTCAAATGCCGCCATAATTAGCCTTCCTCACGGGTAACACGTAATACTTCTTCAAGTGTTGTTTTACCTGCAAGTACGCGGCTACACCCATCTTGGCGAATACTTGGGCTGCGCTTACGAATGTATTTCTCTACGCTTTGCTCACCTTTACCGTTGTGAATCATTTCGCGTATTGTTTCATCAACTACAAGTAACTCGTGAATACCCGTACGACCACGATAACCATTAAAGTTACACTCTTCACACCCTACTGCTCGGTAGATTGTAGGTTGGCTTTCAAAAGGAGTGCCTAACAGCTGGCATTCATGCTCATCAGCCGTGTGGCCTTCTTTGCAGGTATTACACAATGTACGTACTAAACGCTGCGATAACACACCGAGTAACGACGATGAAAGCAAGAAGGGTTCAACACCCATATCTTCCATACGTGTAATTGCACCCGATGCGGTATTAGTATGCAGAGTAGACATAACAAGGTGGCCGGTAAGTGACGCTTGAACACCAATTTGCGCAGTTTCAAGGTCGCGTATTTCACCCACCATTACTACATCAGGATCTTGACGTAATATTGCACGTAAACCGCGTGCAAATGTCATATCAACTTTTGCATTAACTTGTGTTTGGCCAATGCCTGGAATTTCGTACTCTATCGGATCTTCAACAGTAAGAATGTTACGATCGCGTGAGTTAATTTGACTCATACCTGCATACAAAGTGGTACTTTTACCAGAGCCCGTTGGCCCTGTTACCAAAATAATTCCGTGGGGTTTACTAATTAAATCTGAAAACAATGCACGGTTATCTGCGGTCATACCTAAATCTTCAAGGTTTAAACGCGCGTTATTTTTATCAAGTAAACGCAGTACCACACGCTCACCAAAGCTCGATGGCATTGTAGATACACGCACATCAACTGCTCGCCCGGCAATACGTAAACTAATACGACCATCTTGTGGGATACGTTTTTCGGCTATATCAAGCTTAGCCATTACTTTAATACGAGATACAAGTAACGATGCGAGTTTACGATTGGGCTTAAGTACTTCTTTAAGTACACCATCTACCCTAAAGCGAATAACAAGCTCTTGCTCGAAGGTTTCGATATGAATATCAGACGCACCTTCTTTAATCGCTTCGCTAAGCATGGCATTAATAAGCTTGATGATTGGTGCGTCATCGTCGCCCGCCAGTAAATCTTCAGTCTGTGGGAGTTCATCAGCAAGAGAGAATAAATCAACCTCGTTACCAATGTCTTCCATCATCTGTTGTGTTTCAGAGCTATCACGCTGGTATGATGCTTCAAGCAATAGCTCAAATTTATCATCAGCTAACTGCTCAAGTGTAAAACCATGGCCTGCGATACGGCGTACTTCTAATAGTACTTCCACATCTAGCTCGCCACGGTAGTAAACTATGCGGTTATCTTTGTTTTTACCAAGTAACACACCTGCACGTCTTGCATACGAAAACGGCAAACGTTTTGCTGGTAACTCAACTAACACATCACTGGTTAGTAGCTCATCCTGATTATGCGTTTGAGGATGAACCACATCTTGGTTTATCTCTTGAATCGCATTAGTCATCTTCACGCTCTTTTGCATTTTGTTTACGTAAAGACTCTTCATACGTAGGGGGAAGTACTAATTCGTCATTCCACTCAGGTAAAATAGGCGTATCAGTCATTGGCATTAATTCAATACCATCTTCTTTTTGCTTAAATTGCTCACCACGAATAAAGTTATATTTATTGAAGCTTAACTTATTCATGCTTACACCATCACGAATAATGGTTGGGCGAATAAACACAATAAGATTACGCTTACGACGCGTTGTATTTGTTGATCTAAACAAGTGACCTAAAATAGGGATATCGCCTAATAACGGCACCTTAGAAACACTTTCTTGTACGTCTTCATCTATTAAGCCGCCAAGTACAACCATACCGCCATCATCGGCCATTACCGTTGTTTTAATTGAACGTTTATTTACTGAAATATCAACCGCAGTGGCACCACTTACGCTCGATACTTCTTGCTCAATAGTAAGCTGTACTGCAGAGCCATCATTAATCTGTGGTGTAACAACTAGTTTAATACCAACTTCTTGACGCTCAACTGTTTGGAATGGGTTAGCGTTATTACTACCCGTTTGTGAGCCTGTAATTATAGGTACTTCTTGACCCACTAAAATAGATGCTTCTTCGTTATCCATTGTAGTAATAGACGGTGTAGCCAAAATATTTGAATTTGTGTCGGTAGCAACTGCTTGAATAATTGCACCCCAGTCATTTTTAACAACGCCCAGCGCTAAACCATTAATACCGCTTAGTAAGGAAGCTAATGGACCATAGTCACCTTCTGTTGTTTCCGTAAATGGCGTCACTGTACCTGACTCAGTTCCTATTATATTTTTAGTTACGGTTGTATCTTGTGCTTGCTCAGCGGCAACAGCTAATGAACCTACAGGAACAGTAGTACCATTATTAAACTGCAACATACCGCCTTGTTCAGAAATCCACTGCAGGCCTAAATTAACACCATCGCCTTCCATAACTTCAATAATAATGGCTTCAACTAATACTTGCGCTCGGCGAATATCAAGACGTTCAATTACCGACTCTAGTGATCGCATTGTGTCTGGCTGTGCGGTGATAATTAATGAGTTTGAGTCTGGGTGAGACTCTATACTGCTTTCATTATTGCTTCTGCTACGAGTTTTAGTAGTACCGCCTTGTGCATCTTCAACAAGTGACTTACTTACACCTTGCAATACTTTGACTAAATCTTCAGCTTTAGCGTAATTTAGGTAAAACACCTTGGTATTACCTTGGCTTTCTAATTCGCCATCTAAGCGCTTAATAAGCTCTATGGCACGTGTACGTGCCTGGCCTTCACCACTTACAATAACGCTATTAGTTCGGCCATCAGCCACAACTTTTGGAATTAAAAATTCAGGCACACTGCCTTTACCGCTGTCTTTATAAATATTGTCTACTACAGAGACAACATCATCTGCCGTCGCATATTTTAGCTTAACGATGTCTACACGCTTGTCACCCGCTTGATCAACAGAGCGAATGATCTCAACTAAGCGATTAACTGATGCAGCATGACCCGTTAGCATCATTACGTTAGCCGCATTAAAGTTAGCAACATGGCCACCATCTTTTTGATCGCTAAATTGACGAACTAAAGGACCAAGCTCCTGCACACTTACATTTTTAACACGTACAACACGTGTAATCATCATATCGCCGCTAGCTTCATTACCTTCGTCAATAAGTGGTACATTTGATTTCTTAGCGTCTGAACTTTTCTCTACTTTAAGAATGCCATTATCCATTTCAACAGCTGAGTAGCCATAAACTTCTAATACATTTAAGAAGAACTGATAATAAAGCGCTTCGTCCATTAACTCATAACTGCGAACATTTACTTTGCCGCGCACGTTAGGGTCAATAATCACCGTTTTATTAAGGTTTTTACCAACAATATTAATAAACTCGTTGATATCAGTTCCTTTAAAGTTAGCAGCATATTCAACAGCAGAAACAGACAAAGAAATACTTGCCGCCAAAAAAAGTGCTGCGTACTTAGCTAACCCTTTTTTAATTTTTTTGAGGTGTAGCACCTGAACCATCGTATTAAAACTCCAAAGCTAAATTATTGCAGACTAAATTGCACATCAATTTGTTCACCATCACGTTCTATAGTGATATTGGCATCTGTACTATTACGCAGCTCATTAATAGCTGACATAGCCTGTTTTAAATCTGTTAATTGATAGCCATTTATAGAAATAGCTAAATCGTTATTTTTTAATCCCATTTGCTTAAACAGTTCAGGCTCTTTACCTGGACTTAAGCGATACCCAATTAGCTCACCGTCATTCATGGCTTGTGAAACACGTATGTAGTCAAATAATTTACCCGGTTCTTCGAGCAGCTCTTCACGTGTTTCTATAATTGCTTCTTTAACATCCGGATCAGCAGTGGCATCTATTTGTAGTTCACTTGGTTCTAACTTTTGCGGACCCATTTCAGCCTCATCACGTGCAGCGAGTACAGGCATAGATACTTTTTTACTAAAATCGAGCCCATCAAGCATTAATGTTTCAAAGCCCCCATTAACACCCAAAATAACACGGTCAGGCAGTATCTGTGCTACTTTAGCTCGCGTGCCCGATACTACTTCTTCAACTAGATAGCTTACTTGCTTACCTTGTGATTCAATAATTGCTATACCTGCTTTATCATCGTTATTAACCGCTACAATACCGGTTAAGTTTATACTTAAGCGCGTTTCTGGCGCATTATTTATAACCTGCGATTGCTTTGCAGTATTATTGTTGTTTGTTACAGTTTTTTTACCAAATAAGAATTGCTCAACAATATGCTGTGCTGAGTTATTACTCGCACCAGATGACTGATTAGCATAATGAGTAGGAGTAAGTAGAGATACGGATGGTTTCGGCCACAAAAGCCAAACAAGTTTTGACAATAAAAATGCAAGATAAACAACAACTAACAGTGTTACTAACGCACTTAACTTAGCATGCGGTAACCGCGTTAAAAATTGTTTTAGTTGTTGGATTTGCTGTTCCATAAATAGTGTTCTTATTTTAATTTACTGCGTTAGCGCGTACCCATAGTACCCTTTCATTTTTCTTTCAACAAGCACACTAATATTAAACTTTGTAAACAGATTAAATTAACTTTACATCTGTGTATAAAAAACAAACGGCTGTTGTAATACCTTCATCCTACGATGATTTCATGATAAATTTTAAGCTATAAAACGTGGGAGCACCTTATGAGTAAAAGAAGTAATGCTAATACTAACTCAGACCATGCGGATGAGTTAAAAGTTCGATTAGATAAATGGTTATGGGCTGCGCGATTTTATAAAACCCGCGCCGTTGCGCGTGAAATGGTACAGGGCGGCAAAGTGCATTATAATGGTCAACGTACAAAAGCGAGTAAAATAGTAGAAGTTGGCGCAAAGGTAAAACTTGCCCAAGGTGTAGATGAAAAGCTGATAACTATACTTTCAGTGCTTGAAAAACGCCAAAGCGCCCCCATTGCACAGACCATGTATCAAGAATCTGATGCCAGTATTGCTAAACGCGAAGAGAACAGCATCGCACGCAAAAATAACAGCTTCTTTGCTCCTCATCCGGATAAAAAACCGGATAAAAAACAAAGACGCGAACTTTTAAAAATGAAATCAAGTTAGGTATAGCCGCTCATGCAACAAGATTTACTTCACCGTTATTTATTCAACGAACTAGATGTTCGTGGCGAACTCGTGCAAATCGAGAGTGCTTATAATGAAATGATTGCCGACCATAATTATCCAGAGCCAGTTAAAGCATTGCTAGGTGAGTTACTCGTTGCGACCTGCTTACTAACCGCCACATTAAAATTTGAAGGTGAAATTGCTGTACAGCTTCAAGGCGATGGTCCTGTTAAATATGCAGTTATAAATGGCGATGACAAACAAAACATGCGCGGGATCGCTCGTCTACAAAGTGAAATTACGGGCACAACCGTTAAAGAGCTTATTGGTCAAGGCTATATGGTGATTACTATTACGCCAAGTAAAGGTGAGCGTTATCAAGGTATAGTGCCACTAGAGCACGATACCCTTAGTGAATGTATTGAAAGTTACTTTGAGCAGTCAGAGCAATTGAAAACACGCCTTTGGTTTGCAACCGACACAACAGAAGGTAGCGCAAAAGCATGTGGTTTATTTCTACAAGTGCTTCCAGTTGATAAACAAAAATCAATTGAAGACTTTGCACATCTAGAAGCATTAAGTAATACAATTAAAGATGAAGAACTATTACATCTTGATGCTAATACTGTGCTTACACGCTTATATCACGAAGATAACCCTCGTGTATTTGAACCCCAAGCAATTAAATTCAAATGTGGTTGTAGCCGTGATAAAACAATTACGGCTCTTGTTAACATCGGACAACAAGAACTCCTTAACGATGTAGCTGAAAAAGGCTCGGTTAATATTAACTGCCACTATTGTTTAAAAGAATATGTTTTTAACGAGCAAGACATAAAAAGTATTTTCAACTAAATATTCAGCTTCACTTATATATACTAATTAAAGCCGCAAAATATGCGGTTTTATATTATAAAAAGATGATACCGGTGTCATCTTTTCTGCTAATTTCATGACACCGGTATCATTGAAATTATTCATGTTTTTTCTTAAATATATGTGTTTTTAGGGCCTTTGCGGGCTCGAATATCTTAAAACCTTCTGTTACTATAATTTCAGTTTAAGGGCACTGATAACCCCAGAGCTATCCGTTCAAACTCTCACACATAGTTAGGTATAAACATGACTACAGGCGCTACACGTTTTGTCGATTTAACCGCAGCTGAACTTGTCGAGCATGCGATCCGCCGTGGCGAAGGTACTTTAGCCGCAAATGGTGCTTTTGTTGCAATTACAGGAAAACGAACTGGCCGTTCACCAAAAGATCGTTTTATTGTACAAGAAGCTACTACTCAAGATGACATTCAATGGGGCAATGTTAATCGCCCGTTTGATGCAGACAAATTTGACGCTTTATGGGCTCGCGTAGAAGCACATGTTCAAAGTAATGACCACTTCACCTCTCACCTAGAAGTTGGCGCAGATCCTGAACATTACCTACCTGTAGTAGTAACTACAGAAACAGCGTGGCACCATATTTTTGCCAAAAACATGTTTATTGAACCGCAGAACTATAACGCTTCAAACTTACCACAATGGCAAGTAATGAACGTTCCTTCATTTGTATGTGAGCCAGAGCGTGATGGCACTAACAGTGATGGCACCGTTATTATTAACTTTGCAGCGCGCAAAGTATTACTAGCAGGTATGCGTTACGCCGGTGAAATGAAAAAGTCGATGTTTTCTGTACAAAACTTCCTACTTCCAGCAAAAGGTGTATTACCAATGCACTGTTCTGCTAATGTTGGTGAAGCAGGCGATACAGCATTATTCTTCGGTTTATCTGGTACGGGTAAAACAACACTTTCAGCAGACCCTACTCGCTTTCTAATTGGTGATGACGAGCACGGCTGGGCACCTGGAAGCGTGTTTAATATTGAAGGCGGTTGTTATGCTAAATGTATCGACCTTTCACAAAAGAATGAACCTGTAATTTGGAATGCTATTCGCTTTGGCACTATTTTAGAAAATGTAGTGTTAGATGAAAAAGGCGTTCCAGATTTTAACGATACTAGCCTTACTCAAAATAGCCGTGCAGCATATCCACTTGAACACGTTGAAAAACGTAAAGTAGAAAACCGCGCAGGCGAACCTAAGGCTGTTGTATTTTTAACTTGTGATGTAAGCGGTGTATTACCACCCGTTTCTATACTTAGCGAAGAAGCAGCTGCTTTTCACTTTTTAAGTGGATACACAGCAAAAGTTGGTTCTACTGAGATTGGTTCAACTAGCGATATTGAATCAACTTTCTCTACATGTTTTGGCGCACCATTCTTCCCACGCCCTGCAGGTGTTTACGCTGAGCTTCTTATGAAGCGTGTACGCGAGTTTGGCGCTAAGGTGTACCTTGTGAATACAGGTTGGACTGGCGGCCCTTACGGCACAGGTAAACGTTTTGATATTCCAACAACTCGTGCAGTAATTGATGCAATCGTATCTGGGAAATTAGCGGGTGTTGAAACTCAGCACATTGATGTTTTAAACCTAGATGTACCGGTAGCAGTTCCAGGTGTAGATACTAACTTACTTAACCCTATTAATACGTGGGAAGATAAAGCTAAGTACAACGAATATGCAGCAAAACTTGCCGCTGACTTCACTGAGAACTTTGCTAAGTACGACGTATCAGACGATATAAAAAATGCAGGACCTAAAGCTTAAATAAACTTTAATATTGTATTTTAACGCCAGCCCATAGCTGGCGTTTTACTTTTTAATACCTAATTTAATAAGTGCGACAAAATGCCGCACAACTTATATAAAAAACCATATAATATACCGCGTAATTGATCACCTCCTAATGCCCAATAAATCAGCATTACTCATTACGGCTATTTAATTGATGACACCAAAGCTTTCATGGCGAAAAACCTCAAGACGGTTACATTTATACTTAGGGCTCTCGGTAGGCGTACTACTCACTATTATTAGCCTTTCTGGCTCCGTATTAGTTTATTACCCACAAATAGACTCACTGTTAAATCCAATTGATCACACTACTGCCGATACAAAATCACCTAATTGGGATAAAGCATACAGTACGTTAAGGAAAAATTTCCCTGCCAAGCTTGGGCCATGGCGATTAGAAAATACAGGTATGAATTCAATTGTACCCGCACGCTACTACAATCCTATAGAAACAAAAGAGCAAGGTTTTGCTCCCTTAATGGTTTGGCTATCTAGTAATAGCAATGAAGTAATACGCAAAGACTACTGGGGGGAATATCTAGTAACTTGGATGTACAACCTACATTTTTCATTACTAACGGGAACGACAGGCACACTTGTTGTCGGCTATATAGGTGTAGCCTCATTAGTTCTTCTTATTTCTGGATTCTTTGCTTGGCTTCCAAAGTCTGGGCAGTGGGTAAAGTCACTAAAATTTAAGTCTCGTAGCTCTAGAATAGGTTTGCTATACGACTGGCATAAACTAATTGGATTAAGCTTCTGCGCGCCATTATTAGTTCTCACTGTTACAGGTGTTATACTTGCCATACCAAAACAAACTGACCCTATATTAACTGCCCTAGTTGGCGATATAAACTCCCCCTCAATAAAGCAAATACAACCCAGTAAACAATCCAGCATTCCCTTATCGAAAGCAATACTTATAGCTCAAAAAACATTGCCCGAAGCACGTTTAGCTTGGATTGAAACACCATCAAACTTAAATGCTATTTATAGATTTAGATATCAAACTAGAAACGATCCTTCGTATCGCTTCCCGCATAGCTATATCGAAGTTAATGCATCTACAGGGGAACTAGAGAGCCTGTTTAACATAGATAAGCAAAGCACGGCTAGTAAAGTCAAAAACTGGATACACCCACTGCATGACGGCAGTATTGGCGGAAACATGCTAAAAGTTATATGGGTGCTAAGTGGTTTTGGGTCTGCAGCATTGTTTTTTATCGGTGTATATCGATGGTTAGTTAGAACGAGGAGAATATAAAATAAACTTTATACTAATCCGCTTTGTTAAGGGTAGTGTTTAGAAATCTGTGTCATTTCAGTATTATTAAGAAAACAGGAGTGACACATGACTCAATCTTTCGATTTCAACAAAGCATTAGCTGAACTTCAAGCTGGTAAAGGTCTTACT
>NZ_JADYXB010000044.1:0-27209 GCF_015864485.1 Pseudoalteromonas sp. SWN166 | reverse complement strand
GGAAGTCAGGGCTCAATCTACGTCACAGCATTTTCACACTCTGGTTGGGTACGAGCTCACTGTCTTCCCGATGTGACAAGTGCTAGCTAAACACTCATCAAGAAGAGATACAAGGTTGGGTAGAGCGAAGCGAAACCCAACATGTCATAGCGCCATACGAGTGTGAAGCCAATAGAGGCGGTTTTATTTATTAAACTTGCTTATTCAATAATGTTCAATTGATATACACTGGCAAGGTAACGTATTGATAAGGATATTAAGTTGTCGCAAGTTAAAACACTCCCCATTACAGCCACCCGTTGGCTTTCCCTTTTATTGTGCGCGATTACTGCTGCAACAATTACTGTGTTTTTAAGCAAAGTCGGTTTTGTACAAAAGGCATATTCGAGTTTGGGCGCTATTTTAAATGCCAATCCGGTTTTGCATTACAGCAGCGCATTTTTAGCGGGTATTGGCGTAAAGCTGCTGCTTGATAAGTTTTATATATCGCACCCCAAACGCAGTATTGGATTTAGCTGGCGATACCCGCCAGTGACAATCGCTGTATTAGTTTCATTATTTATAACTGCTTTTTATATGCTAAGCACAGCATATAAATTTGATGAAACTGCATTATACGCACAAAGTTTTATGAGCTTAAAATACCTAGCACTTACGTTTATTGGCATGCTCATAACTGTCATTTATCAGACAAAGCTTTATACCCAAAAGCCAATTTTTACTGCTGTATTGGTTGGTCTTAGTGCAACTTTTATCATTTTTGCAGTCAACCTAGCTGATATAGCGCCTACCTTTAATGTCTTTATGTGCCTAGCTGCTAGTTATTTTATATTGGCGGCTTACTTGTTATTTGATGAGTATAGGCAAAGTAAACAGCCAAGCATCACTACTGAAAATGAAGATGTAACCACTCAGGAAAATCCAGAGCTGAATAGCTTAGAAGATTTTCGAAAATGGTTTAAAGACGATTCGACTATTAAAAGCACAGAGGAATTAGAACCCGATTTACAGGTTTACGCCACGCGCATTACCGAGCGGCTACAAAATGGCGGTGATAAAGATGAAAAGGATTTAGCGCAGCACATAGCTTTATGTGGGCCTTATGGTTGCGGAAAAAGCAGTATCGTCGAAAGTATTGTGAATGATTTAGCAAAAAAGACTGAAAAAGGGAGTGTCTGGATACACAGCGATATATCTACTTGGGGCGCAGCCAGCGGCAGTGTTGCCCATGTTGTACTGAGCAATATTATTGATGATATAAGCCAGTACATTGATATGTGCGCTTTCCGTGCCTTACCTAAACATTATACCGAAGCGCTGAAATCAGGGGGGAGCGTATTTCAATTCGCTTCAACGTTACTTGCTGGCCCTGTTGATATTGAGGGCAGCTTTTTAAAGCTCAACGCAGTATTAAAAGTTACAAATCATAAATTACTGATTACTTTGCAAGATGTAGATCGTGGGACCGGCGATGAAAACGAAAAGCGCTTAAATGATATTGCTGCGTTGCTGGATAGGTTAAAAGACAGAAAATTAGGTCATATTAGTTTTATTATAGCTATGGGTAATGAAAGTGATGTCGCTGCTGAAGCAATCTCAAAAGCTACTGATTATAGAGAGGATATTTTAATTAGTAATATTTCTGGAAAGCTAAAGGAGTTTATATTTTTATCGATAAATAAAGCTGTTTCAAATGGTGTAATCACACTTTATAGCAGTGGATATGGTAATACTAAAAATTCAAAACCACCTTTTGTATATCTTATAAAAGATAAAAGTTGGATCGAGGATTATAATAAGTTTCCGAATGCTTTTTTTGAACGAGAGGTTATTGCTTTAACAGGTATAATTTACTCAGTTCGTTTATTGAAAAAAATTATCAGAAGAGTCGATGCCGCTTGGAATAAAAGTGAGATAAATGGAGAGGTTAACTTATTAGCAACTATAATGTTAGTTGCTTTAAAAGAGTCAAAAATTAGAAATTATGCATTATATTTAAACCAGTTGGACGAAATCAGGCTCAATTCTCAAAGTGACTTAACATATGTGATCGAAGCAATGTCAAAGAGGGAGGATGGTTCTGTTGATTTAAACCTCATTAATTATTTTGACGCTTTACTGAATGTTAAAGTAGTTTCTAGCAGCTACTACGCCACAGAAGACGAAGAGTTTAATAAAGGAAAAAAAATATCTACAAGGAAATTACTTGACCCTATATCGGTGAGCACACAGTCAATAGGTCGATCTGATACAGAATATTTAAATTTCTTATCTTTGATTGAACTTGAAAAATTACCAAAAAATTGGTTGAAACAGCAACCTGTTTTAAAATGCCTTTATATTGAAGATAATGCTAGTGCTGATATTTTTGCTAAAAACTGGCTTCAAAGTCATAATATTCGAGAGCTTACTTCAGAGTTAATTTATTGTCCGTCCTATAAGGCTAACCTTAGAAATATTTTTTCATCTATATTAAAGCAGTTTGTAAACATAGATATTAGAGAACGAAATGCATTAAGGCGCACAAGGTTTTTATACAACTTAGGCGATATATTTTTAGCTACGACAGACTTTAATTCTTTCTCTAGTGATAGTTGTAATTTAATCAAAGTGCTTGAAGGTGATCTTTCAAGTCAATTATTTAGCCATTGCTTTAGTAAAAGATTATTTAGTGATGACGATAGACTTGAAGTTAAGTTTGAGGAAAATGATGTTAAAGACATGACTTCCTTAGTTACAAAGCTAAGCTCTACTAGCGGAGAAGAAGCAGCAACATTAATTTGGCCTTTATACTATAAGTTGGATAAGGCTAGTTTAAAGAAAGAAGTAAAAGAGATAATAGAAGATAATGCAAGTGCATGCCTTGTGCCACAGCAGTTTTCAAATGTTATTGATCCTAATGCGGCTTATAATTTATATACTGATTTTCATACAATAAATATTGATGCTCGCCGTTATAATAATTTTTTAGAAATACCAGAACCAGTACTCAATGAAATTCTTAGTGGGGTTCAATATGATTAAAGTCCGTAAAAAATTTAAGCATGTAAAAAGTTGATAGAGGATTAATATAAAAACTATACATTTGTAGACTAAACATTATTTCACATGCTGATGCTGAAAAAGTAGCTGTAAAAAGCATATACTCGTTGGGTTTCGTTCCACTCAACCCAACCTACGGTGTTTAGATTGACATTGAGCTGCTAGTAGCTAAAACTTGCAGCTCATTACGCTTACTCTTCTATCGCACTCACAATAAAATACGGATTTAAGTATTCATCTTTGGTGTTATAAATAAGCGGGCTGCCATCAAGCTTAGTGACTTTAGCACCGGCTATTTCGGCGATTGCATGGCCTGCACCTGTATCCCATTCGCAAGTTGGACCTAAGCGCGGGTAAATATCGGCGCTGCCCTCAGCCACTAAACACAGCTTTAGTGAGCTGCCTTTAGACACCATTTCTACCTCATCAAAGCGTTTTACAAACTCGGCTAAATCGGGTGATGGGTGCGAGCGGCTGCCTACAACACGAATTAACCCTTTGTTAGGTTTAGTCGTTACTTTAAGCTCAATTCGCTCATCGCCTTTATCTTTAAATGCGCCAATTGCTTCGGCGGCTAAGTACGATACGCCAAGTGCGGGTGCATCAACTACGGCTAAAATAGGAATGCCGTTTTTGATTAGGGCGATGTTTACGGTAAATTCACCGTTCTTTTTAATAAATTCTTTAGTGCCGTCTATTGGGTCAACTAACCAGTAGCTTTTCCACGTTTGGCGTACATCCCAACTTATGTCGGCGTTTTCTTCACTGAGTATTGGAATGTCGGGTGTGAGCTGTTGAAGCCCTGCCACAATCAGTTTATGAGCTGCTAAATCGGCGTCGGTTACGGGGCTTTCATCGGCTTTGTACTCAACGTTAAAGTCCTTTTCGTAAATTCCCATTATTGCTTGGCCTGCTTTGCGGGCAAGGATGAGGGTTTCTTCTAGCAGTTCGGTTTGATTCATGGGGTTAACCTATATTATGTGCTTTTGTTTTAGATACGTTATCAGTTGTGTAACCGATTGGTCTAGGGTGTTTTTACTTGTATCTAAAATTATTTCTGGATTGTTTGGCACTTCGTAGCTTGAATCGATACCGGTGAAGTGTTTTATCTCCCCAGCGCGGGCTTTTTTGTATAAGCCTTTTGGATCGCGGCTTTCGCACACATCAAGTGGAGTATCGATAAATACTTCAATAAATTCGCCTTCGTCTACTAGGCTGCGTACCATGTCGCGCTCTGCTCTAAAAGGCGATATAAACGCAGTAAGTACTAACAAGCCAGCGTCGGTCATTAGTTTAGCGGTTTCGCCTACGCGGCGTATGTTTTCAATGCGGTCTTCGTCGCTAAAGCCTAGGTCTTTACATAAACCGTGGCGTACGTTGTCGCCATCGAGTAGGTAAGTGTGCGTACCTTGCTGATTAAGCGCCGCTTCTAGTGCGTTTGCTACGGTGCTTTTGCCAGAGCCCGAAAAGCCGGTAAACCATAAAATAGCGGGCTTATGTTTTTTTTGCTCACTACGCTGTGCTTTTGTAGTTGCGTAGTTATGCCAAACTATATTTTCATCCATAGTGAATGTCTCTTATGCTGTAAGCGCAGGTATTAAAATGGAAATACCAGCGGGATCAAGGTTAATACCGTGATTGAATAAATAATAGAAAGGGGTAAGCCCATCACTATGTAATCTTTTAAGCGATAGTTACCCGCGCTATAAACCATTAGATTAGTTTGATACCCAAATGGCGATATAAAGCTGGCTGATGCGCCAAAGGCAACCGCCATAATAAATGGTAGCGGGTCTACATTAAAACCAACCGCGAGCGAGTAAGCAACAGGGAACGACAAGGCAGCTGCTGCGTTATTAGTAATAAGCTCGGTAAATAATACGGTCATTAAAAATATGGCAATAAATGCGCCGTAAGGGCCAAAGTCGCCAAGTACCATAAATAGGGCGCTGGATATTTGCCCGGCAAGTCCGGTGCCTATCATTAACTTGGCAAGGCCAATGGCACTACCTACGACTACGAGTAACTCGATAGGAAAACGGCGTTTTACTTCGTTAAGTTTTATGGTGCCACTGAGCATTAAGCCAATCAGTAATACTAATAAGCCTTTAACCAGCGGCACTATGCCAACAATGCTTAAACCCAGTACTGCGGCAAAGCTTAGTAGCACAATGTTTGATTGTTTAGGTGCAAGGTGGGCTTGTAAGTCAAACCCTGAAATATACACAAATTCGCGCTTTAAATTAGGCAAGGTGTAAAAGTTTTTACCTGGGGCAAGTATAAGCGAGTCGCCAGCTTGTAATTGCACTTGCCCAAGGCCGCCTTGTAAGCGGTCGTGCCCACGGCGAATGGCAATAACAGCAGCATGAAATTGCTCTCTAAAGCGGGCTTCTTTTACGGTTTTGCCAATAAATTTTGAAGATTGACTTACGACTACTTCTACTAAGTGTTCTATGTCTTTTTGATGATTTTCGTGTACTACTTTTAGGCCGTCGAAACGGGTAAGTAATGGCACCGATTTTATGTCACCTACAAAAAGCAGCACGTCATCTTTTTGAATAATTTGCTGCGGGGTGACTGCGCAAATGCGGCTGCCATCGCGAATAATTTCAGCAAGGAATAAGTCTTTTAAATCACGCAGGCCGTTTTCTTCAACGGTTTGGCCTATTAACTTTGAGTTTGCTTGTACTTTGCCTTCTAGGTAAAAAGGCACGACTTCTTGGTCGCTTTTACCGTTGTCGGGTAAGTATTTAAGCATCACTAAAATGGTAATTAGGCCTACGCTTAACGCGCCTAAACCCACTAAGGTAAAGTCAAAAAAGCCCAGCGGTTCCATGCCCGCATCAACTGCAAAGCCATTGACGATTAAGTTGGTTGATGTACCAATAAGCGTAATAGTGCCGCCTAAAATAGCAGTGTACGACAGCGGTAATAATAGCTTTGAAGGGGAGTGATTAGGGTTGTCTTTTATCGCGGTAATAAGCGATGCAACAACGGCGGTATTGTTAGTAAACGACGATAAAAAGGCGGTTGATAACCCCAATTTTGTTACCGATTTTACTAAACTACCTTTAGATAGCGATTGCGCTAACTTTTGAATTAGAGTGGTTTTTTCTATTGCGGTCGACACTAACACCAATAGCACTAAGGTGATAAGCGACGGGTTAGCATAATTAATTAACATGCTTTCAAGATCGATTAGCCCTGCTAAGTAGCTGGTGCCAATGGCGCTTACAAATAACCATGCTGGATTAATACGGGTGCCAAAAAGGCACCCGACTAAGGTAAGCATAATGCCTGTTAAAACGAGCTGTTCTACCATGCTTTTAAATTCCTAACAGGCTAAAGTTAACTTATAACTTAGAAATATCAAGCGCTTGCCAATGCGGAAAGTGCTTGCGTACTAAGCTGTTAAATTCAACTTCAAATTCGCTAAAGTTACTTTGCTGTGCTTGGCTTTGCAGTACTTGTTCAATCATGCCCGCAGCAACCGTTAGGTTTGATAAGCGATCGATTAGTATAAACGAGCCTGTTTCGTGATTGCTGTGGTACTCGTCTGCCAAAATAGTTTCGGTTAGTTCAAGTGTTACAATCGCAATTTCGTTTAACTGCAGTGAGTCGCTAGTGCCGTGCTCAAGCGTGTTCACATCAATTGTGTAATCAATTTTTGTAACAATAGCTGAAGTGTTTTTGCTGCCTAGCTTTAGGTTATAGCTTTTACCTAATACTAATGGCGACTCATGCATCCACACAATTTTAGCTTGCAGCTGGTTAGTAACAACGGCCGTTGAATTTGCAGGTACTATTACGTCGCCTCGGCTAATATCAATTTCGTTATTTAGGGTAACGGTAATTGCTTGGCCTGCTTCAGCACTATCTAAATTGCCATCAAAGGTAACAATTTCTTTAATACTTGATGTTTTACCCGACGGTAATACTTTTATTGCATCGCCTACGTGTATCTTGCCCGACGTAAGTGTGCCCTGAAAACCACGGAAGTTTAAGTTAGGACGCACTACATATTGCACCGGTAGGCGCGCTTCAAAGCCTGTATCTGTTTCGGCTGCTGGCGAATCTTCTAGTAATTCTAGTAGCGGCTTGTCGGTGTAATACGGTGTATGAGCAGAGCGAGTTACTACGTTGTCGCCTTTAAGCGCCGACATAGGCACAAACTTAATGTTTGATACGTTAAGTTGCTCAGCAAATTTAAGGTAATCGGCCTTAATTTTTTCATACACGGTTTCGTCAAAATCAACGATATCCATTTTATTAACGGCAACAACAAACTGCTTAATGCCAAGCGAGTCACAAATAAAGCTGTGGCGCTTGGTTTGTACTTGCACGCCGTAACGCGCATCAACCAAAATAATGGCGACATCACTTGTTGATGCACCTGTTACCATGTTGCGCGTGTATTGCTCGTGCCCAGGCGTGTCGGCAATAATAAATTTACGCTTAGCCGTTGAAAAGTAACGGTACGCTACGTCAATGGTAATACCTTGCTCACGCTCAGCTTGTAGGCCATCAACTAATAATGCAAGGTCAAGATCTTCACCTGCATTACCTACTTTTTCGTTATCTTTATGAAGAGCAGCTAGCTGATCTTCATAAATTTGGTGGCTGTCGTGCAGCAGGCGGCCAATCAATGTTGATTTACCGTCATCTACGCTGCCACACGTAAGCATACGCAATAAGCTTTTGTCTTGTTGGCGTGCTAGGTAGGCGTCTATGCCTATTTCTTTTACTTCGTTAAATGTATCGTTATTTTGGCTAGACATTAAAAATACCCCTCACGTTTTTTCTTCTCCATTGAGCCTGCTGAATCATGGTCAATAACACGACCTTCACGTTCAGATGACGTAGATAGCAGCATTTCCTCGATGATTTCGGTTAAAGTACTTGCTGTTGACTCAACTGCACCGGTAAGTGGGTAGCAGCCTAATGTACGAAAACGTACAGATTTCATTTGCGGTACTTCACCCTCGTTAAGTGGCATACGCTCATCGTCAACCATAATTAGGGTGCCATCGCGATCAACAACAGGGCGCTCTTTTGCTAGGTAAAGCGGCACCATGTCGATGTTTTCTTGGTAAATGTATTGCCAAATATCAAGCTCAGTCCAGTTAGATAACGGGAAAACACGAATGCTTTCGCCCGGATTAACTTGGCTGTTATAAGTGTTCCAAAGCTCAGGACGTTGGTTTTTAGGGTCCCAACGGTGGTGTTTGTCGCGGAACGAATAAACACGCTCTTTTGCGCGTGATTTTTCTTCGTCGCGGCGTGCGCCACCAAATGCAGCATCAAAACCATATTTGTTAAGTGCCTGCTTTAAGCCTTGGGTTTTCATTATGTCGGTATGTTTACCCGAGCCATGCGTAAACGGGCCTACACCCATTTCAATGCCTTCTGGATTTTTGTGTACCAGTAGGTCAAAACCGTATTCTTTAGCTATACGGTCGCGAAACTCAATCATTTCACGAAACTTCCAATTGGTGTCTACGTGTAATAACGGAAACGGAATTTTTGCAGGGTAAAATGCTTTACGCGCTAAGTGCAAAAGTACCGACGAATCTTTACCAATAGAGTAAAGCATTACTGGGTTCTCAAACTCAGCGGCGACTTCGCGCATGATTTTGATACTTTCAGCTTCAAGTTGCTGAAGGTGAGTTAAAGCCATTGTTAGTCGTCCTACTAAAATGATTAAAAGTTACAAATTTAAAATTCGGTTATGTATTTGATACATCTGTTAGCGGCTGTGCAAAGCTGCTTGTTTGCTCGTTTTTCCCAAACCACGCTAGTTGCGAGTGCAGGGCGGCTACTTCACCAATAATGAGTAGCGCAGGCGATATAATGCTGTTGCGCTGGATTAAGTCGGCAAGTTCGCCTAGTTGGCCTGTTACTACACGCTGATTTTTGCGTGTACCGTTTTCGATAATGGCAACAGGTGTGTCGGCTTTACGGCCATGCTTTAAAAGCTCGCTTTGTATGTGCGGCGATTTAATTACGCCCATGTAAATAGCAAGCGTTTGATTTGCTTTTGCCAGCGATTGCCAATCAAGTTCTTGGCCGTCTTTTTTACAATGGCCAGTTACAAATTGAATGGCTTGTGCATGGTCACGATGCGTAAGCGGAATACCCGCATATGCGCTACAACCTGCAGCGGCTGTAATACCCGGTACAATTTGATAATTTACGTTGTTAGCAGCCAGTACTTGTACTTCTTCGCCACCACGACCATAAATAAACGGGTCACCACCTTTAATGCGGCACACTTTTTTGCCTTGTTTAGCAAGGTCGACCAGCATTTGGTTGGTGTCGTCTTGAACAACACTATGATCGCCTAAACGTTTGCCTACACAAATAAGGTCAGCATCGCGGCGCACTAATTCCATAATTTCGTCAGACACTAAAAAGTCGTATACAACCACATCGGCTTGTTGCATAAGTTGCAGTGCTTTAAGTGTTAAAAGCTCTGGATCGCCTGGGCCTGCACCTACTACATATACTTCGCCTTCAGGTTCTGCTTTTGCATCTAGCATTTGCTCTAATTGCTGCTGTGCGGCTTGAGTGTCACCGGTTTGCACTTTACTCACGACGGATGAGTCGAACACGCCTTCCCAAAATTGGCGGCGGTCTGAAAAATGTTTAAAGCGTTTTTTTACTTTGTCTCTAAAGCCACCTACAAGTGTTGCAAGTGGGCCAATATGATGCGGAATAAGGGTTTCGAGCTTTTCGCGTAAGCGACGCGCAAGTACGGGCGCTGTGCCTGCACTTGATATAGCAATCGTAATTGGGTCGCGGTCAACAATGGATGGGAATATAAACGTACATTTAGGTTGGTCATCAACTACGTTTACAAATACATTGCGGGCATTGGCAAGTTCAAATACGTTGTTGTTTACTTCATCGCGGTCGGTTGCTGCAATAACAAGCATTTTTCCATCGAGATGCGACTCATCAAAATAAGCATCAATAAGCGTTACTTCATTATTATGTGCATGCTCTTTTAGTTCGTCGCAAAACCAAGGCGCTACTAAAGTAACGCTCGCTCTCGCTTTTAAAAACGCGCGACATTTGCGTAATGCGACCTCTCCACCGCCAACAACCAATACTGGTTTGTTGTCGAGTTTGGTAAAGATAGGTAAATACTGCACGTTAATAAGACCCCTAAACAAATTCAAATATAAGAAAACGCTTTATTCTGATAAGCAGAATATAGCGGCTATCAATAAGTAAAAAATAATTAAAACCAAGTTGATATAACCAAAAGTTATAATAGGTGGGCTTTTTAGGCCTAAGAGTTAGTTAACAAGGGATTGCGCCGAGTTACAAGTAAAATAAACAGCTTATAGTGTTTGGTTATGAGCTATAGCGAGTTTGGTTTAATTTGTTAATATGGAAGCATATTCTATTTTGTATTCAATAAGCAACGGAGCTCTAATGACACAACACCAAAAAGATGCCGCATTAGCAGTCGCACTGATGGACTTAACAAGCTTAAATACCAGCGATACCAACAAAAGCATTCAAGCGCTTGTTGATAGTATAAACCCGACGCTAGGCACGCCTGCTGCCGTATGTGTTTATAGTGACTTTGTTGATGATGCTAAAATAGCACTCGCAGCACGTGAGCTTAACCACGTAAAAGTTGCAACGGTCACTAACTTTCCAACGGGTGATGCGCCACTGGTTGATGTAATTAACGAAACACTTATTGCAATAGAGCGCGGCGCTGACGAAATTGATTTGGTTATTCCTTACAAAAAACTCATAGCGGGCGATGTTCAAACAGTACTTAGCTATGTAAGCGAAAGTAAAAAAGCATGTGGGTCGCACGCTCAATTAAAAGTAATAATAGAAAGTGGAGAGCTAAAAACTGAAGCACTCATAACTCAGGCCACGGAGCTTGCAATTAAAGGCGGTGCTGATTTTGTAAAAACCAGTACAGGTAAGGTCGCTGTAAATGCCACACTTGAATCAACAAAAATTATGCTAACAGCCATTAAAAATTTGAATAAACGTGTTGGCTTTAAAGCTGCCGGTGGTGTTAAAACTGTTGCCGATGCCAGTGATTATTTAGCGCTAGCACGCACGATAATGGGTGACGGCTACTTGCATGCAAATACATTTAGATTTGGGGCTTCAAGCTTGTTGAATGATGTTTATAAAAACTTAGAAAAATAATCAATATTCTAGGATTGTATGTTTATATAAGCGATTAAATTATTAGCAGTTTAAACAATAATGTAATTAATTAATTAGATTTTCCAATGTGGGTATCTTTTAGGCTTGTGTAAATGCTTTGCGTAAGTATAATAGGCATCCACTTTGCAGGGGCGTAGTTCCAATTGGTAGAACAGCGGTCTCCAAAACCGATGGTTGGGAGTTCGAATCTCTCCGCCCCTGCCAGTTTTACTTGTTAGTTGAGTAGTCTGAGATTAAAAACCGGTTTAAATTAAGTCTGTTTTTAAGTTTAGATTTTAATGGATTAACCCTGCCGTAGTGTAGGGTTGTTGTGTCTGTAGTTAAGGTAATAATATTATGAGCACGAATGTAGAAACACCATCAAGTGCGATGGAGTCAGTAAAGTGGTTAGTAGCAATCGCGCTACTTGCAGGCGCAGTTGTTGGTAATCATATGTATGCAGATCAATCTGTATTACTACGTGCTATCGGCGTTGTTGTTGCAATAGCGGCCGGATTAGCAATTGCCTCGCAAACATTTAAGGGACGTAACTTTCTTGCTTTCGCTAAAGAAGCTCGGATTGAAGTACGCAAAGTTATTTGGCCAACGCGCCAAGAAACTACCCACACGACATTAATTGTAATGGTTGCAACAGTGATTATGGCACTTATCCTTTGGGGATTAGATGGCATTTTATTCCGCGCTGTAGGCTTTTTAACTGGATTGGAGATCTGATCCCATGTCGGATGAGAACGAGAACAAAGAAATTAAGTTACGTTGGTATGTAGTACAAGCCTTTTCTGGTTACGAAAAGCGTGTAGCTCAAACGTTAACTGAACACATTAAAATCGAAGGTCTTGAATCGAGCTTTGGTGAAATATTAGTACCAACTGAAGAAGTTGTTGAGATGCGCGCTGGTCAAAAGCGTAAGTCTGAGCGTAAATTCTTCCCAGGTTATGTATTAGTACAAATGGATATGAATGACGCAAGCTGGCACTTAGTGAACAGCACTGAACGCGTAATGGGCTTTATTGGCGGAACGTCTGATCGTCCTGCTCCTATCAGTCCTAAAGAAGCCGAGCGTATTCTTAACCGCCTACAAGAAAATGCTGAAGCACCTAAACCTGCTACATTATTTGAACCAGGTGAAGTTGTACGCGTTACTGATGGACCATTTGCAGATTTCAGTGGTGTAGTTGAAGAAGTTGACTACGAAAAAAGCCGCGTAAAAGTATCTGTACTTATTTTTGGTCGTTCTACGCCAGTTGAGCTTGAATTCGGTCAAGTTGAGCAAGATAGGTAATTGATTAAAAAAGCTTCGCTGATTTTTATTTAAATTTTAGTATGAAGCTTGAAAAAGGCCGCTGATTAACTTATAATCAGCGGCCTTTTTGTATTAAGGTAAAAATTTATTTTTACTGTGCAAAAAGTACGAAACCAATTTTTAAACTGGGAAGCCGTTAGAGTACGCGTCCTCGCGCGCACAAGGCTGAGACCCACCAAATGAGGTATTTATAATGGCTAAAAAAGTTGAAGCTCTAATCAAGCTACAAGTTGCCGCTGGTATGGCTAATCCTAGTCCTCCAGTAGGTCCTGCACTAGGTCAACACGGTGTAAACATCATGGAATTCTGTAAAGCGTTTAACGCACGTACAGAGTCTATCGAAAAAGGCGCTCCAGTTCCTGTAGTGATCTCTGTTTACGGTGACCGTTCATTTACGTTCGACATGAAAACGCCACCTGCTGCTTACTTACTTAAGAAAGCTGCTGGTATCAAGTCAGGCTCAGGCCGTCCTAACACTGATAAAGTAGGCACAGTAACTCGTGCTCAACTTGAAGAAATTGTTGAGACAAAACGAACTGACCTTACAGCTGCCGATATGGACGCAGCGGTTCGCACTATCGCAGGTTCTGCGCGTGCGATGGGCTTGAACGTAGAGGACTAAGAAATGGCTAAATTAACTAAACGTATGCGTACTATCCGCGAAAAAGTGGAAGTAACAAAAGATTACGAAATCAATGAAGCAGTTGCTCTTTTAAAAGAGTTAGCGACAGCTAAATTCGTAGAAAGTGTTGACGTTGCCGTTAACCTTGGTATCGATGCTCGTAAATCTGATCAAAACGTTCGTGGTGCTACTGTACTACCTAACGGTACTGGTCGTGACGTTCGTGTTGCTGTATTCACACAAGGCGCTAATGCAGAAGCTGCAAAAGAAGCCGGTGCTGAATTAGTAGGCATGGAAGATCTTGCTGAACTAGTTAAAAAAGGCGAGATGAACTTTGACGTTGTTGTTGCATCACCAGACGCTATGCGTGTTGTTGGTCAACTAGGTCAAATCTTAGGCCCACGTGGTCTAATGCCAAACCCTAAAACTGGTACTGTAACGCCTAACGTTGCAGAAGCAGTTAAAAATGCTAAAGCAGGTCAAGTACGTTACCGTAATGACAAAAATGGCATCATCCATACTACTATTGGTAAGGTTGATTTCACTGCAGAGCAATTACAACAAAACCTTGAGTCTCTAATTGTTGCGCTTAAGAAGGCTAAACCTTCTCAAGCTAAAGGTGTTTACTTGAAGAAAGTAACTATCTCTACAACAATGGGCGCAGGTGTTTCTGTTGACCAAGGCACTTTAAGCACAACTGTAGCTTAATTAGTGTTTACATGGCATGAAATTTGTACTATAATTTCGCGCCATTTTGTTGATTAATTTATTAATTGGCAAAGTAAAGAATTCGGGTTGAAGTCCATAATTTCGTTAAGCCTTCGGGGTTAACGATAAATTGGGCTTCCGTCCAAGACCGTAGGTGGCTTCGGCCTTAATATTCACCTACGTAGACGGTGTAGACCCCAGATAGATTTTTCCTAATCCTTCTGGCTCTCGCCGTAAAAAGCATCTCTACCTTGTTTGGTAGGGAAGAGTAGAACAGGGGAATCCGATAATCGGTATCCCCATTAAACCAGGAGTAACACCCATGGCTTTAAATCTTCAAGGCAAAAAAGCAATAGTTGCTGAAGTCAACGAAGCAGCCAATGGTGCTCTATCTGCAGTTGTTGCAGATTCTCGTGGTGTAACAGTTGGCGCAATCACTGCCCTTCGTAAAGAAGCTCGTGCAAATGGTGTTTGGATGAAAGTTGTCCGTAACACTTTAGCAAAACGTGCTCTTGAAGGAACAGATTTTGAGTGTCTTTCTGATTCATTTGTTGGTCCAAGCTTAATCGCTTTCTCATCAGAGCACCCAGGTGCTGCTGCGCGTATCTTTTCAGATTTCGCGAAAAAGAATGAGAAATTCGAGCTTAAAACGGCCGCTTTTGAAGGAAATGTTGTTGATGCAGCAATGCTTGCTACATTACCTACATACGATGAAGCTGTTGCACGCTTAATGAGTGCTATGAAAGAAGCGTCTGCTGGCAAATTGTGTAAAACAATTGAAGCAGTACGTGTACAGAAAGAAGAGCAAGCTGCTTAATTTTAAGCTGTTTAATCACTTTCGGTGTAAAATTTATTTGGACGTAATGTCCGTTAATTATTAGGAAATTTGTAATGTCTGTATCTAAAGACCAAATCCTTGACGCAATTGCTGAAATGTCAGTAATGGACGTTGTTGCTCTTATCGAAGCAATGGAAGAAAAATTCGGCGTAACTGCTGCAGCTGCAATGGTAGCTGGTCCAGCTGCTGAAGCTGCTGAAGAGAAAACAGAATTTGACGTAATCCTTACTGGCGCTGGCGCTAACAAGGTTTCTGCAATCAAAGCTGTTCGTAGCGCAACTGGCCTTGGCCTTAAAGAAGCGAAAGCTCTTGTTGAAGCTGCTCCTACACCTGTTAAAGAAGGTGTATCTAAAGAAGAAGCTGAAGCACTTGCAAAAGATCTTACTGAAGCTGGTGCTGAAGTTGAGGTTAAGTAATTTAGCTTTTGCTAAGTTCGCTGCCTGAGAAATCAGGCAAGGGCTGGTGATTATTTAATCACCGGCCTTTTTGCGCTATAGAGTGATGCACTCTTTTAGTTCAAATAAAATCTGATTTTATCTTTACTTTCAACGCTTTATAGTTTGCTAGTGTTAAAGTGGGATCTAATTAGAACAACAGTTAAATGTTGTAAAATCTTGGCATAGCTGCCAGTTAAGTCTGTTCTTACAAGAACAGGTCGGGTCAAAGATCAGCAAGCTGAGGAACCCCATGGCTTACTCTTATTCTGAAAAGAAACGTATCCGTAAGGATTTTGGTAAACGTCCACAAGTTTTGGATATACCTTTTTTACTGTCTACACAGTTAGAATCGTTTAAAAAATTCTTAGTGCCGGACGCTGATGGCGATCATGGTTTGGAAGCTGCCTTCCGTTCTGTGTTCCCTATTAAAAGCTACTCGGGAAATTCTGAGCTTCAATACGTAAGTTACCGTATTGGTGAGCCAGTTTTCGATGTAAAAGAATGTCAAATTCGCGGTGTGACTTATTCTGCTCCACTTCGCGTGAAACTGCGTCTTGTTGTTATGGACAAAGAAGCACCAGGCACAGTTAAAGACATTAAAGAGCAAGAAGTTTACATGGGCGAAATTCCGCTCATGACAGATACCGGTACTTTTGTAATCAATGGTACAGAGCGTGTTATCGTTTCTCAGCTACACCGTAGCCCTGGTGTATTCTTTGATAACGACCGCGGTAAAACCCATTCATCGGGTAAAGTATTATATAACGCACGCGTTATACCTTACCGTGGTTCATGGTTAGACTTCGAATTTGATGCAAAAGATAACTTATATGTACGTATTGACCGCCGTCGTAAATTACCGGCGTCTATCATCCTACGTGCACTAGATTATTCTAGCGAACAAATCCTAGATATGTTCTTCGATAACACTACGTTTGAAGTAACGAATGGTAAAGTTCTTATGGAACTTGTACCTTCGCGTTTACGTGGTGAAACTGCCGCTTTTGATATCAAGAGCGAAGACGGTGAAGTATTTGTTGAAAGCGGTCGTCGTGTTACGGCTCGCCACATCAAGAGCATCGAGAAGAAAGGCATTAAGCAATTAGAAGTACCACATGAGTACATCATTGGCCGTATTGTAGCTAAAAACTATGTTGATGAGTCAACTGGTGAAGTTATTGCAAATGCAAATGACGAGCTAACTCTAGAGCTAATGGCTGAATTGGTTAAAGCCGGTTACACTAAAATTGATACGTTATATATCAATGAAGTGGACAGCGGTGCTTACATGTCAAATACTTTGAACATTGACTCTGCAAGCAGCCGTTTAGAAGCACTAGTAGAAATTTACCGCATGATGCGCCCAGGCGAGCCACCGACGAAAGACGCGGCTGAAGCCTTATTCCAGAACTTGTTCTTCTCTGAAGAACGTTATGACTTATCTACTGTAGGTCGTATGAAGTTCAATAGCCGTGTTGGTTACGATACAGACACAGGCCCTGGTACATTAAGCAAAGAAGACATCGTGTCTGTTATGAAAGTATTAATTGCTATTCGTAACGGTCAAGGCGATGTTGATGATATCGATCACTTAGGCAACCGTCGTATACGTAGTGTTGGCGAAATGGCTGAGAACCAATTCCGTGTTGGTCTAGTACGTGTTGAACGTGCTGTACGTGAGCGTTTAAGCTTAGGTGACCTTGACGCGATAATGCCACAAGATCTTATTAACGCTAAGCCTATTTCGGCAGCAGTTAAAGAGTTCTTCGGCTCGTCTCAGTTATCACAGTTTATGGACCAAAATAACCCACTATCAGAAGTTACGCATAAACGTCGTATCTCTGCATTAGGTCCGGGCGGTCTAACTCGTGAACGCGCAGGCTTTGAAGTACGTGACGTTCACGTAACTCACTATGGTCGCGTATGTCCAATCGAGACTCCTGAGGGTCCAAACATCGGTCTAATTAACTCATTGTCTACGTACGCACGTACGAATGACTACGGTTTCTTAGAAACACCTTACCGCAAAGTGGTAGACGGTGTTGTAACTGATGAAGTTGATTATTTATCAGCCATTGAAGAAGGTCAGTTTGTTATCGCACAGGCGAATTCAAACTTAACTGAAACCAATGAGTTTGTTGATGAACTTATCCCATGTCGTCACAAAGGTGAATCTACCTTTATGGGTCGCATGGACCAGCAGTATATGGATGTATCACCACAACAGGTGATCTCTGTAGCGGCAGCACTTATCCCGTTCCTAGAACACGATGATGCTAACCGTGCATTGATGGGTTCAAACATGCAACGTCAAGCAGTACCAACATTGAAAGCGGATAAGCCGTTAGTAGGTACTGGTATTGAGTTAACACTAGCGAAAGATTCTGGTGTAACTATCGTTGCTAAACGTGGTGGTGAAGTAATGTATGCTGACGCAAGTCGCATCGTTGTAAATGTACATGAAGAAGAACGCATCCCTGGTGAAGCGGGCATCGACATCTACAACTTAACCAAATACACACGTTCTAACCAAAATACATGTATTAACCAAAAACCAACTTGTATGGTTGGCGAACCGGTTACTCGTGGTGACGTGTTAGCAGATGGTCCTTCGACTGACTTAGGTGACTTAGCCCTTGGTCAAAACCTTCGCGTGGCATTCATGCCATGGAACGGTTACAACTTCGAAGATTCAATCTTGTTATCAGAGCGCGTAGTTGAAGAAGATCGTCTAACGACTATCCATATTCAAGAGCTACAGTGTGTTGCCCGTGATACTAAATTAGGTCCAGAAGAGATCACAGCAGATATCCCGAACGTGGGCGAATCTGCACTAGGCAAGCTTGATGAATCAGGCGTTGTATATATTGGTGCTGAAGTTAAAGGCGGCGATATCCTAGTAGGTAAAGTGACTCCTAAAGGCGAAACACAGCTTACACCTGAAGAGAAGCTACTGCGTGCTATCTTCGGCGAAAAAGCGTCTGACGTTAAAGACAGCTCTTTACGTGTACCAAATTCTGTAACTGGTACTGTAATTGACGTGCAAGTTTTCACCCGTGATGGTGTTGAAAAAGATAAACGCGCGTTAGAAGTTGAAGACATGCAGCTTCGCGAAGCGAAGAAAGACTTCAACGAAGAGTTCCGTATTTTAGAAGCAGGCGTTTTAGACCGTGCACGTAAGCTACTTATAGCTGCTGGTTTTGATGAAGATAAACTTGCATCTCTAAATGCTGAAAAAGTACTTACGCAAAGCCTTGCTGAAGAAGACAAGCAAGCTGAGCTTGAGCAACTAGCTGCACAATACGATGAGCTTAAAGCTGAATACGATAAGAAGTTTGAAAACAAACGTCGTAAAATTACCCAAGGTGATGACTTAGCACCAGGCGTACTTAAGATTGTTAAAGTATACCTAGCTGTTAAACGTCGTATCCAACCGGGTGATAAAATGGCGGGTCGTCATGGTAACAAAGGTGTTATCTCGACTATCGTACCAGTAGAAGATATGCCTTACGATGACAAAGGTCGTACGGTAGATATCGTATTGAATCCGCTAGGTGTACCATCGCGTATGAACATCGGTCAGATCCTTGAAACACATATGGGTCTTGCTGCACGTGGTATCGGTGAACGTATTGAAGAGATGATGAAAGAACAACGTGAGCTTCATGAGCTACGTGACTTCATCAAGCAAGCATACGAAATTGGCGAATCTCGCCAAGTTGTAGATATTGCTAGCTTCACTGATGACGAAATTCGTCGTCTAGCTGAAAACTTAAAAGGTGGTTTACCAATAGCTACTCCTGCATTTGATGGCGCGAAAGAAAGCGAAATCAAAGACATGCTTGAGCTTGCGGGCTATCCTCGTAGTGGTCAGGTTACACTTTATGATGGCCGTACTGGCGATCAGTTTGAACGTCAAGTAACTGTTGGTTACATGTACATGCTTAAATTGAATCACTTAGTTGATGATAAAATGCATGCACGTTCTACTGGTTCTTACAGCCTTGTTACTCAGCAGCCGCTGGGTGGTAAAGCACAGTTCGGTGGCCAGCGTTTTGGTGAGATGGAAGTATGGGCACTTGAAGCTTACGGTGCTGCTTACACTCTACAAGAAATGCTAACAGTGAAATCGGATGACGTGAACGGTCGTACTAAGATGTATAAAAACATCGTTGATGGTAACCATAAAATGGAACCAGGTATGCCAGAATCGTTCAACGTATTGTTGAAAGAAATCCGCTCACTGGGTATCAACATCGAGTTGGAAGAAAATTAAGCCAATTAGATGCTGCAGTTAACGCTGCAGCATCTGTTACGGCTGAATAGAATGTAGGGACGAAATTATCCGTCCTCAAGATTAACTCCGACAGGAGAGCTAAGGTGAAAGACTTACTTAAGTTTCTGAAGCAACAAAATAAGACCGAAGAATTCGATGCAATTCGCATTGGTCTTGCTTCACCAGACATGGTTCGTTCATGGTCATTCGGTGAAGTAAAGAAACCTGAGACTATTAACTACCGTACTTTCAAGCCTGAGCGCGATGGCTTATTCTGTGCCCGTATTTTCGGCCCAGTGAAAGATTATGAGTGTTTATGTGGTAAATATAAACGCCTTAAACACCGTGGTGTGATCTGTGAAAAGTGTGGCGTTGAAGTAACACTCACTAAAGTGCGACGCGATCGTATGGGTCATATCGACCTTGCGAGCCCAGTTGCACATATATGGTTTTTAAAATCATTACCGTCACGTATTGGCTTAATGCTAGATATGACGCTTCGTGATATTGAACGTGTTCTTTACTTCGAATCATTCGTAGTAACTGAGCCTGGTATGACAACGCTTGAGCGTGGTCAGCTATTAGGTGAAGAAGAATACTTAGATTCACTAGAAGAGCATGGTGATGAGTTTGAAGCTAAGATGGGTGCTGAAGCAGTTTTAGACTTGCTTCGTGAACTCGATCTTGCTCAATTAATTGCTGAGATGCGTGAAGAGTTACCAACAATTAACTCTGAAACTAAGCGTAAAAAAATCACTAAACGTCTTAAGTTAATGGAATCGTTCCACCAATCAGGTAATAACCCTGAGTGGATGATCATGACAGTACTTCCAGTATTGCCGCCTGATCTACGCCCATTAGTACCACTAGACGGTGGTCGTTTTGCGACATCTGATCTAAATGACCTTTACCGTCGTGTTATTAACCGTAATAACCGTCTTAAGCGTCTACTAGATTTAGCAGCACCAGACATTATTGTACGCAACGAAAAACGTATGTTACAAGAAGCGGTAGATGCGCTACTTGATAACGGTCGTCGTGGTCGTGCAATTACAGGTTCTAACAAACGTCCTCTTAAATCTCTTGCTGATATGATCAAGGGTAAGCAAGGTCGTTTCCGTCAGAATCTACTTGGTAAGCGTGTAGATTATTCAGGCCGTTCTGTAATCACAGTTGGTCCTACACTTAAGCTTCACCAATGTGGTCTTCCTAAGAAGATGGCACTAGAGCTATTCAAACCATTCATCTATGGCAAACTAGAACGTCGCGGCATGGCTACGACAATCAAAGCTGCTAAGAAGATGGTTGAACGTGAAGTTCCGGAAGTATGGGATGTACTTGACGAAGTAATTCGTGAACATCCAGTATTACTTAACCGTGCACCAACACTTCACCGTTTGGGTATCCAAGCGTTTGAGCCTGTGCTTATCGAAGGTAAAGCGATTCATTTGCATCCATTAGTATGTGCGGCGTACAACGCCGATTTCGATGGTGACCAAATGGCGGTACACGTACCGTTAACAATCGAAGCGCAGCTTGAAGCTCGTGCATTGATGATGTCAACAAACAACATTCTATCTCCTGCGAATGGTGAGCCAATCATCGTTCCTTCACAGGATGTTGTATTGGGTCTTTATTATATGACTCGTGACCGCATTAACGCTAAAGGCGAAGGCGCGATATTTAAAGATCCAAAAGAAGCAGAAAAAGCATACCGCAGTGGCAATGCAGACCTTCACGCAATCGTGAAAGTACGTATTAGTCAATCAGTTAAAAACGAAGACGGCGTAGTAGAAGACACTATCACTGTTATCGATACAACTGTTGGTCGTGCAATTCTGTCTCTAATTTTACCTAAAGGCATGCCGTTTGCGTCAATCAACCAGCCGCTAGGTAAAAAGCAGATTTCTGGCTTATTGAATGAGTGTTACCGTCGTCTAGGTCTTAAAGATACAGTTATCTTTGCTGACCAAGTTATGTACACCGGTTTCCATTATGCAATGAAGTCAGGTGTTTCTATCGGTATTGATGACTTAGTTATCCCACCGGTTAAAGCACAGATAATTGAATCAGCTGAAGCTGAAGTTACTGAAATCAACCAACAATTCCAATCAGGTCTTGTAACGGCTGGTGAAAAGTACAACAAAGTTATCGATATCTGGTCACGTGTAAACGAAAACTTATCACGTGAGATGATGTCTAACTTGTCGAAAGACACAGTTATCAATGCACAAGGTGAAGAAGTAGAGCAACCGTCATTTAACTCAGTGTTTATGATGGCCGACTCAGGCGCTCGTGGTAGTGCTGCACAGATTCGTCAGTTGGCGGGTATGCGTGGTCTAATGGCACGTCCAGATGGTTCAATCATCGAGACGCCAATCACAGCTAACTTCCGTGAAGGTCTAAACGTACTTCAGTACTTCATCTCAACGCATGGTGCGCGTAAAGGTCTTGCCGATACAGCACTTAAAACAGCTAACTCGGGTTACCTAACGCGTCGTCTAGTAGACGTTGCACAAGATTTGGTAATCAATGAAGATGACTGTGGCACAAAAGATGGCTTAACAATGAAACCGCTTATTGAAGGTGGTGATGTTGTAGAACCACTTCGTGAACGTGTTCTAGGTCGTGTTGTTGCTGAAGATATTGTAATTCCAGGTACTAATACAGTGCTTGTTGAACGTAATATCATGCTAGACGAAAAACTGTGTGATCTTTTAGAAGAGCATTCAGTAGATGAAGTTCGTGTACGTTCTGTTATCACTTGTGATAATGACTTTGGTGTTTGTGCTAACTGTTATGGTCGTGACCTAGCACGTGGTCATATCATCAACGCTGGTGAATCAGTGGGTGTTATCGCGGCACAGTCAATCGGTGAGCCGGGTACACAGTTAACAATGCGTACCTTCCACATCGGTGGTGCGGCATCTAGAGCGTCTGCAGAAAATAATGTACAAGTTAAAACTAACGGTACATTAAAACTTCATAACTCTAAGTACGTACTTAACACAGACGGTAAGATTGTTATTACTTCTCGTTCTACGGAAATTACTATCATTGATAGTTATGGTCGTGAGAAAGAGCGCTATAAAGTACCTTACGGTGCGGTATTAACAGTGCAAGACAATGCTGAAGTTCTAGGTAACGATATCGTTGCTACTTGGGACCCGCATAGTCACCCAATCGTTCTTGAGCATAAGTCAAAAGTATCGTTCAGCGATATCGATGATTCAAATACTGAAGCACAGACTGATGAACTAACTGGTTTAACCCGTGTAGTTGTTAAAGATCTTGCTAAAGTAAATACGAAAGAACCAAAGCTTATCATCGAAAGTGAAGAGCGCGGTCTGCAAGAAACACGTCTTCCTTCATTCACTACGATTGAAGTTATTGACGGCGTTACAGCAAACCCAGGTGACGTGTTAGCACGTATTCCACAAGAAGGTTCGAAAACTCGTGATATCACGGGTGGTCTACCACGCGTAGCCGACTTATTTGAAGCTCGTAAGCCAAAAGAACCAGCTATATTAGCTGAGATCACAGGTACTATTAGCTTCGGTAAAGAGACTAAAGGTAAGAAGCGTTTAGTTATTACTCCAGCTGAAGGTGATCATTACGAAGAAATGATTCCTAAGTGGCGTCAACTTAACGTGTTTGAAGGTGAGCAAGTGTCTAAAGGTGAAGTTATCGCCGATGGTCCTGAATCACCGCATGACATCTTACGCCTACGTGGTGTGACTCATGTTGCTAACTACATCGTTAACGAAGTGCAAGAGGTTTACCGTTTGCAAGGCGTTAAGATCAATGACAAGCACATTGAAACAATTATCCGTCAGATGATTCGTAAATGTACCATCATACACGGCGGTGATACTGACTTCTTAGCCGGTGAACAAATCGAAGTGGCGCGCGTTAATATCGCAAACCGTGACCTTGAAAAACAAGGTAAGATACCAGCTAAGTATGAAATCCAGTTAATGGGTATCACAAAAGCATCACTAGCAACAGAATCTTTCATCTCTGCAGCGTCTTTCCAAGAGACAACACGTGTTCTTACAGATGCGGCAGTGAATGGTAAGAGCGATGAGCTTCGCGGTCTTAAAGAAAACGTAATTGTGGGTCGTTTGATCCCAGCCGGTACCGGTTTTGCGTATCATCAAGAACGTATGGCTCGCCGTAAACAAAGCAAAGTAGTAGTAGAAGAGCAAACAGTAAGTGCAGAAGAGGCAACTCAAGCACTTACAGACGCTCTAAATGCTGATTTGTCTGGAAATCAATAAACTGTTCTTAATCAATAGATTAAGTAATCGTGAGACAGTTATATGCTGTCTTACGGTTAGTTTAGGTTGACAGGTTAAACTTTGCTCATTAAAATTCCGCCACCCATTTACTTGTGTGCTCAATGCAGGCTCGTAAATAAAGGGCGGATTTTTTATTTTTTTCAGTAGTAATTTTAATTTCAGGAGCTATTTAAATGGCAACTATTAACCAGCTAGTGCGTAAGCCACGCCGTAGCAAGGTTACGAAAAGTAACTCAGCTGCACTAAAAGCGTGTCCGCAAAAGCGCGGTGTATGTACTCGCGTATATACAACTACACCTAAGAAACCTAACTCGGCGTTACGTAAAGTAGCACGTGTACGTTTAACTAACGGTTTCGAAGTAACTTCATACATTGGCGGTGAAGGTCATAACCTTCAAGAGCATAGTGTAATCCTAATCCGTGGTGGTCGTGTTAAAGATTTACCAGGTGTGCGTTTTCACACTGTTCGTGGTGCACTTGACTGTGCAGGCGTTAGCGATCGTCGTCAAGCTCGTTCTAAATACGGTACAAAACGCCCTAAAGGCTAATTGTATTCCGTTAGTAAGGCCAAGCACTAAATATATATAATTATTGTTTTGGGTGATTGACTCGAAAGAGCAAACCTGAATAAACCGGAGATACAAAATGCCTAGAAGACGCGTAATCGGTCAACGTAAAATTCTTCCAGATCCTAAGTTCGGATCGGAACTTCTTGCTAAATTCGTTAACATCGTAATGTTAGACGGCAAGAAATCTACTGCTGAAAAAATTGTTTATGGTGCGCTAGACGTGGCTGCTGAGAAATCAGGCAAGTCGCACCTAGAAATCTTTGAAACTGCACTTGATAACATCCGCCCACAGGTAGAAGTTAAATCTCGCCGTGTTGGTGGTTCAACTTATCAAGTACCAGTTGAAGTACGTCCAGTTCGTCGTAACGCATTAGGTATGCGTTGGTTAGTAGACGCTGCACGTAAGCGTGGCGAAAAATCTATGGGCTTACGTTTAGCTCAAGAAATCGTTGACGCTGCTGACAACAAAGGCACTGCGGTTAAGAAACGTGAAGACGTTCACCGTATGGCTGAAGCGAATAAAGCATTCGCTCATTACCGTTGGTAATCTGTCTTTAACCTTTAAGAGGATCATATGGCACGTACAACTCCACTTGAGCGCTATCGTAATATAGGTATTGTTGCTCACGTAGATGCAGGCAAAACCACCACAACAGAACGTGTTCTGTTCTACACAGGTCTTTCTCATAAGATCGGTGAAGTACATGATGGCGCTGCAACTATGGATTGGATGGAGCAGGAACAAGAGCGTGGTATCACAATCACTTCTGCTGCAACAACGTGTTTTTGGAAAGGGATGGACGCTCAATTTGACGCCCATCGTATCAATATTATTGATACTCCAGGACACGTAGATTTCACTATCGAAGTAGAGCGTTCTTTACGCGTACTAGATGGTGCGGTAGTTGTTCTTTGTGCTTCATCTGGTGTACAGCCGCAAACTGAGACAGTTTGGCGTCAAGCGAACAAATACGAAGTTCCGAGAATGATCTTCGTAAATAAAATGGATCGCACGGGCGCTGACTTCTTAGCAGTGGTTAGCCAGGTGAAATCTCGTCTTGGAGCAACGCCTGTTCCAATTCAGTTGCCTGTAGGCGCTGAGGACGACTTTAAAGGTGTTATTGACCTTATTAAAATGAAAGTGATTAACTGGAACGAAGCGGACCAGGGTATGACTTTCTCTTATGAGGCAATACCGGCAGAACTTCTGGAATTAGCTGAAGAATGGCGCTCTCATTTAGTTGAAAGCGCTGCTGAAGCAACAGAAGAACTAATGGATAAATACTTAGAAGGTGAAGAGTTAAGTGAAGCAGAAATTAAAAATGCTTTACGCCAACGAACATTAGCTAATGAGATTGTTCCAGTTACTTGTGGTAGCGCATTTAAAAACAAAGGCGTTCAAGCTGTGCTTGATGGCGTTGTTGAATATATGCCGTCGCCAGAGCAAGTGAAACAAATCCAAGGTATCTTAGAAAATGGTACTGAGGAAGAACGTCCAGCTAATGATAAAGCGCCGTTTGCTGCACTCGCATTTAAGATTGCAACAGACCCGTTTGTTGGAACCTTGACCTTTTTCCGTGTTTACTCTGGTACTGTTAAACAGGGTGACACGGTATATAATCCAGTAAAAAGTAAGCGTGAGCGACTTGGCCGTATCGTACAGATGCATTCAAACTCTCGTGAAGAGATCAAAGAAGTTTTCGCAGGCGACATCGCGGCAGCTATTGGTCTTAAAGACGTAACAACAGGTGAAACGCTGTGTGATCCGAATTCTATTATTACGCTTGAGCGTATGGAATTCCCTGAACCAGTAATCTCTATTGCGGTTGAGCCTCGCACTATAGCTGACCAAGATAAGATGGGTATCGCGCTAGGTAAACTAGCTGCTGAAGACCCTTCTTTTCGCGTACAAACTGACGAAGAATCAGGCCAGGTTATAATCTCTGGCATGGGTGAGCTTCACCTAGATATCATCGTCGACCGTATGAAACGTGAATTCAGTGTTGAATGTAACGTTGGTAAGCCGCAGGTCTCATACCGAGAAGCTATTCGTTCAACTGTTAAGGTTGAAGGGAAGTTTATACGTCAGTCAGGTGGTCGTGGTCAATATGGTCACGTTTGGCTTAAACTTGAACCGATGGACATTACGGATGATGAGTCACCAATTTACGAGTTCGTTAACGAAACCGTAGGTGGTTCTGTTCCTAAAGAGTTCGTTCCTGCGGTAGACAAAGGTATCCAAGAGCAAATGTCTCAAGGTGTACTGGCAGGCTACCCATTACTTGGCGTTAAAGCGACTTTATATGATGGTTCATTCCATGATGTAGATTCGAATGAAATGGCATTTAAAATAGCAGGTTCATTGGCAATGAGAGATGGGGCGCGTAAAGCTGACCCTGTACTTTTAGAGCCAGTAATGAAGGTTGAAGTACTCACTCCTGATTCAAATATGGGTGATGTAGTTGGCGACTTAAATCGTCGCCGCGGCATAATCGAAGGCATGGAAGATGCATTAGGTGGACTTAAGCAAATTAATGCGCAAGTTCCTCTTTCTGAAATGTTTGGTTATGCGACTGCTTTACGATCTGCAACACAAGGCCGTGCCTCATACTCTATGGAGTTTGTGAAGTACGCTGAAGCCTCGAAAAATGTTGCAGATACAATAATTTCAGCTCGCGCTGTTATATAATTTTAGCTTGTCTGGCTCAATAGTGAGTCAGGCTTTAATTTCTTTATTAGGAATTTTTTAAGATGGCAAAAGAAAAGTTTGAACGCGTAAAACCGCATGTAAACGTTGGTACAATCGGCCACGTTGACCACGGTAAAACTACACTAACTGCAGCAATCACTAACGTACTTGCAAAAGTATACGGCGGTGTTGCTAAAGATTTCGCATCAATCGACAACG
>NZ_JADYXB010000043.1:0-27957 GCF_015864485.1 Pseudoalteromonas sp. SWN166 | reverse complement strand
CGATGATCAGGGATTGGTGAAAAATGTTCATTAAAGGCAGATAACATTTGAGACTCCTATGAATTAGAAGCCTATTTGATCACACTTGGCTCAAAATGGAAAGTTCATGATCTTGCCCTGGGTATGCCTAAGGCTACAGTTAGCCGTAATTTACGTATGTTAAGTGACAGGGCCACCCCTACCAAAGAGGGTATGTATCTGGTTACTTTAAGACATGATCCTAATGATTATAGAGTAAGACGAGCTTACTTGACCGACAAAGGGAGGGGCTTTTTATTAGAGCTCCTTAAAGCTTTGGATTAAGTGACACTGTGGGATTTTGAAACTCGTAAAGGTTTTTCTTTGGCATACATTGGAGTTTCAGGTTCCCATACTCAGCAGATATTTTAATTTAGCAAGCTTTAGTTTAGCTTTATGTACACAGCACCTACAGGCGGTATGACCGCAAAACGTTATGGCCGTGTGGGTGATGCGCCGGTAATTGGTGCAGGAACATTTGCTGAAAACGAATCGTGTGCTGTATCGGCAACCGGGCATGGCGAGTATTTTATTCGCTATAACGTAGCAAGTGATATTTGTGCGCGGGTTAAATATCAAAATAAAACGATTGAGCAAGCAGGCGATGAAGTTATTAACCAAGTACTTGCGCCGATTGGCGGTACGGGGGGTGTAATTATTGTTGATACGAAGGGGAATATTAGCTTGCCGTTTAATACCTCGGGTATGTATCGCGCGAGTAAATCGAACACACAAGCGACCTATGTAGGTATATTTAACGACGAATAGCCCATAAGTACATATATCTGGGCAGTTATGCGCTTTGTAGGATTAACCCTGAGCATTTAGTTTGATACAATTAATGCTCTATTATTAATTTTATAAGGTATGCGGGTGGTTAACCTAGGTCAGTTGTTTGGCGAGCTAAAAACGTGCTTGAAAAAAGATCAATTTATTTTTAAAAAACGCTTACATGGCGTAAAAAAAATAACCGATGAAAACAAGCATGCCAACGCGCTTGAAAAAATAGCGGCTGATATAACCCGTAGCCAAGAATTACGTGATAAACGCTTAGCGGGCCTTCCTAAAGTGACTTACCCTGAGCAATTGCCAGTAAGTCAAAAAAAGGATGTAATTAAAGACGCCATTGCAAATAACCAAGTGGTTATTATTGCCGGTGAAACAGGCTCTGGTAAAACAACGCAAATACCTAAAATGTGTTTAGAGCTTGGCCGTGGTGTTGATGGCTTAATCGGTCATACGCAACCACGCCGATTAGCTGCGCGAACAGTGGCTAATCGTATTGCTGAAGAAATGAAGTGTGAACTTGGTCAGCAAGTCGGTTTTAAAATTCGTTTTAGCGATCAGGTTTCTAATAACACCTACGTTAAACTAATGACTGACGGTATTTTACTGGCAGAAATTCAGCAAGATCGTTTTTTAAATCAATACGACACCATCATTATTGATGAAGCGCATGAGCGTAGTTTAAACATCGACTTTATTTTAGGTTACTTAAAAAACCTACTTCCAAAACGCCCTGATTTAAAAATAATAATTACGTCTGCGACCATTGATCCTGAACGTTTTTCAAAGCACTTTGATAATGCGCCCATTATAGAAGTATCGGGTCGTACTTTCCCCGTTGATGTGCGTTACAACCCAACGGCCGATATTAATAAAGAAGACATGGAAGCCGAGGGTGATCAGCTGCAAGGTATATTTGATGCGGTTGATGAACTGTGCGCAGAAGGCCCTGGCGACATACTGATATTTTTAAACGGTGAACGTGAAATACGCGATACCGCTGATGCACTTAGCAAGCGTAATTTAAAACACACTGATGTATTGCCACTTTACTCGCGCTTATCTAACGCAGAGCAAAACCGAATTTTTGCACCGCATTCTCGTCGTCATATTATTTTATCGACTAACGTAGCCGAAACATCACTAACCGTGCCGGGTATTCGTTATGTAATCGATCCAGGTACCGCGCGTATAAGCCGTTATAGCTATCGTACAAAAGTGCAGCGCTTGCCAATAGAACCTATATCGCAAGCAAGTGCTAATCAGCGTATGGGTCGTTGTGGGCGTGTTGAAGCGGGTATTTGTATTCGCTTGTACTCTGAAGATGATTTTTTATCGCGCCCAGAGTTTACCGACCCTGAAATACTGCGCACTAACCTTGCGTCTGTTATTTTACAAATGTTGGCGTTAGGCCTTGGTGACATGGCGCAATTTCCGTTTGTGCAAGCGCCAGATAGCCGTAATATAAGCGATGGTTTATCGTTATTAGAAGAACTACAAGCAGTAAAACCAGACAAACGCGATAGCAAAACCAGTTTAACTCAATCGGGTAGAGAGCTTAGCCGATTACCGGTTGACCCTCGTTTAGCTAAAATGGTGCTCACCGCTCACAAACTTGGCGCATTGCGTGAAGTGATTATTATTGTGGCGGCGCTGTCGATTCAAGATCCGCGCGAACGCCCACAAGAAAAACGTGCCGCAGCAAACGAAAAGCATGGGCGCTTTGATGACCCTGATTCAGATTTTATCGCTTTTTTAAATTTATGGAATTACCTAGAAGAGCAGCAAAGCGAGCTAACCAACGGCCAGTTTAGAAAGCTGTGTCAAAAAGACTTTTTGGCCTATATGCGCCTGCGTGAGTGGCAAGATATTGTTTATCAAATAAGTACTGTGTGTAACGAAATGGGCATGAAAGCAACCAGCCAAGCGGCTGATGGCGAACTTGTTCACAAAGCGTTATTAAGCGGAATGCTAAGCCATATAGGCTTTAAAGATGAGAAACAAATATACAAAGGTGCACGTAATAGCCAGTTTCATATTTTTCCGGGTTCAGGCTTATTTAAAAAGAGCCCTAAATGGATAATGTCGGCAGAGCTGGTAGAAACCAGTAAGTTATATGCCCGTACAAATGCAAAAATAGATATTAACTGGGTAGAACCATTAGCACAGCATTTAGTAAAACGTAGCTACACCGAGCCACACTGGGAGAAAAAACCAGGTGCAGTAATCGCGTTTGAACAGCAAACTCTGTATGGCCTACTCGTTGTAAATAAACGCCGCTGTGTTTATAGCAATATTGACCCTAAAGTGAGCCGAGAGCTTTTTGTACGCACCGCATTAGTTGAGCAAGAGCTGGGCTTAAACGAGAGCTTTTTAGCATTTAACCGTGAGCTTATTGAAGATATTCAAGTTCTGGAAAATAAGTCACGTCGTCGTGATATTTTAGTTGATGAGCAAACCTTATTTGAGTTTTACGATAAAAAAATTCCAAAAGAAATTAATAACCGCGCTGCATTTTTAAAATGGTATAAAACGCAAAAGCAACAAAATAAACATTACTTACATATGACCCGTGAAGAGTTAATGCAGCACGGCGCAAGTAATATCACTGAGTTTGATTACCCAGATACATGGCAGCAAGACAATATTATATTGCCGCTTGCTTATCACTTTGATCCCGGACAAGCGGTTGATGGTGTTGCGGTACAAATACCGGTAGCGCTTTTAAATCAAGTGCAAGAAAGTGGTTTTGACTGGCACATACCTGCATTCAGACATGAGCTAATAAGTGGGCTTATAAAGTCATTGCCCAAATCGCTTCGTCGTAATTTTGTGCCAGCACCTAATTATGCGGATGCAGTGCTTGCAGCTATTGAGCCAATGCAAGGTGGTTTAATTGATGCCTTAGCCACGCGTTTACTAAGAATGACGGGTGTAAGAGTTGATGCAGAAGCTTGGGATTTAACCGCACTTGCACCGCATTTACGATTGCAGTTTGAAGTACGTGATGAGCACGATAAGTTACTTGCTCGTGGACTTGATTTGGCAAAACTAAAAGCAGAGCTGCAAGGTGAAGTCACCGAAACGCTGTCTAAAGTAGCCGATAAAGGCATTGAAAAATCTGACCTAACACAATGGGACTTTGGTGAATTACCCGCTTCTTATGTGAAAAAACAAGGTCAATACGAAATAAAAGCATACCCTGCGCTGGTGGATAAAAAATCAGCTGCTGCAGTGGAGCTTTTTGATAGTGAAGCAAAAGCGCAGCAAGCACATCAACAAGGTTTGCGCCGTTTAGTATTGTTAAATGTGCCGTCGCCAATTAAGTACTTACAACAAAATTTACCGAATAAAGCAAAGCTGGGTTTGTACTTTAACCCATTTGGTAAAATAGCCGATTTAATTGATGACTGTATAGCGGCAGGCGTTGATAGCTTATTAGTGAAACATGGCGATATACGCGATGAAAAAGCATTTGAAACAGTAAAAGAGCAAATACGTGGTGAGTTAGGTGATGCGGTTGTATCTATTGCAACGCAAGTTGAGCAAGTATTAAGTATTGCTCATGCACTTCATAAAAAAATGAAAGGGCGAGTAGATTTAACCATGATCACCGCACACGGCGATATAAAATCACAGCTTGAGTCACTTATATTTAAAGGTTTTGTGAGCGCGCATGGCGCAGATAAAATAACGGATTTAATTCGTTATTTAAAAGCGATTCAAAAACGCTTAGAAAAACTGCCTGTAGATCCAAATCGTGATAGGTTATGCGTACTAGAGCTCGATAAAGTTGCTCAAGAGTACAAAAAAGTAGTTAATAAAACGCCTAAGGGCTTGCCTATCCCACAAGAGGTGACTGCTATTTTTTGGATGCAACAAGAGCTTAGAGTGTCTTTATTTGCTCAAACACTTGGCACGCCTTACCCAATTTCGGCTAAGCGAGTACTTAATGCGATAAAAGAGATAGAATAAAACTTGCATTTTCTATTAAGCTTAGTACCTTAATAGGAGGATTTATTTTTGTTTTGAAAAGGAAGCGACATAGTTATGTCCTCATCGATTGAACATAAAACAAAGCGACTTTTAGTGGTGGATGATGAGTATTTTAATTTTGAAATGCTTAAAGCTGCACTGGCGTCGAAATTTGATGTTAGTTATGCAGATTCAGGGCAAAGTTGCCTTGCTTCGGCAATTGCGAGTCCGCCAGATATAATTTTGCTTGATGTTTGTATGCCTGGTCTTGATGGTTATGATACATGCCGAATGCTTAAGCACACACCTGAGACAAAAAATATTCCTGTTGTTATGGTATCGGGCCTAGAGTCCCCATCTGAAAAACAAGCAGGATTTGATGCTGGTTGTAATGCGTATGTTGTAAAGCCATTTTCAGTGGGTGCTTTGTTGGAAGAAATTAACACGGTTGTTTAGAGGTAACGTATGTTTACTGATGATAAGCGAAATTTTAGACGTATGCAGATCAATACACCTGCAAATTTAACGACAATAGAACCTATAGCGGGTTTAAGTTTTGCCGCAGAATGCGTGGATTTAAGTGCTACAGGTTTATCAATTCATTTAGATGAATTACTTGAACCTAATACTTTACTAACGGTAAACATTGATTCGACTCACCCAAGTATTGCGCCTTTAAATGCAACAGCAAAAGTAATACGTGCCAGCAAAGAAGATGATGGCACGGTAACCGCAGGTCTTGAAATCATTCAGTTTAACTAAGTCGAATCCAGTTAAACTGAATGATTAGATATTAAAAGACCTTACAGATTAAGCCTTTTAAATAAAAGCCTTCAGGGTAGCTGCCAGCAATTGGGTGATCGGCTGCCTGGTTTAATCGCTCCATTATAAGTAGGTCTTTACCTGCATCAAGTGCTGCATCGGCGACTACTTTTTGAAACAAGTTTTGTTCCATTAAACCAGAGCATGAGAATGTTAGTAACGTTCCACCTGGCTTTAGTATTTGCATAGCAATCATGTTGATATCTTTATAACCACGGCACGCACCTGTTAGCTGCGCTTTATTGTCAGCAAACTTTGGTGGATCCATTACGATAGTATCGAACTGTCTGCCTTCGTCGCGGTACTGACGTAGTAACTTAAATACGTCCTGCTTAACAAAACTTACTTTATCTAAATCTAAGTTGTTGTGCTCAACATTACGTTTTGCTGTATCTAAAGCGGGTTGCGATACATCTACGTTAGTTACATGCTCACATCCACCACGTAGGGCGTACAACGAAAATGTACCTGTATAACTAAAACAGTTAAGCACCGTTTTACCCTTTGAAAAACGCTCAAGTGCGGCGCGGCTATCGCGTTGATCTAAGTAAAAACCTGTTTTATGTCCGTCAATTATATCGACTTCAATTTTAAAACCGTTTTCTTCAATCAGTACCGGCTGTGTCGGTTCATTACCCCAAAGAGCGCCTTTTATTGGCTCTAAGCCTTCTTTAGTACGTACTTCTACGTCTGAACGCTCGTATATGCTACTCCCCGGGAAAATAGACATTAATGCGCCTACAATCTCGCCTTTATGACGCTCGGCACCCGCACTTAATAGCTGACATACTAATACGTTATCAAACTTGTCGATTGTAACGCCTGGTAAGTAATCAGATTCAGCAGCACATAATCTAAAGCCCGTTAACCCGCCTTCTTCAATTACTTGGCTACGTGCTTCTAATGAGCGACGTAAACGGCGTTCAAAGAAGTTTTGATCGATGATTTCTTTTTCATCAAAGCTCCAAACACGTGCGCGAATTTGTGAATGAGGGCTATAAGCAGCAGTTGCTAAAAATTTACCTTCACTGTCGTGGATCGTTACTGTGTCGCCTAATCCTGGTTTACCTTTAATTTTTTTGATGGCTTTTGAAAATAACCAAGGGTGTTTTCTTTTTAATGATTTATCGCGACCAGCTTGTAGGTAAACGGCAGATGACATAGGGCTTCTCAGTAGTAATAAATAAGCGCTGTATTTTAGTCAAGCAAGGCTCAACATACAATGAATGTTTTGCAAGGGGAGCATAAAGCACGGTAAAGTACGGATAATTCATCCATTCATTAGATTTTGGAACCTAATAGTGCCTGACGCCGTTTTAAGCCCCGATTTAGAAATACTCAATTCACAATGTAGAGAATTTATAACCTCTTTGGTGTGTGCCGATGTAGCTCACGATATTACCCACATAGAACGCGTGGTACGCGTTGCAATACAGTTATGTAATGCAGAGCAGGCAAACATGTCGGTAGTATTACCGGCAGCGTGGATGCACGACTGTGTGGCAGTCGCTAAAAACCACCCCGACCGTGCAAAAGCCTCGACCATGGCGGCAGATAAGGCATTAAAGTTTTTAAAATCTATTCATTATGACGAGTCACTTTTTGATAAGATTCATCATGCTATTGCAGCGCACAGCTTCAGCGCAAATATAAAAATTAAAACAGTTGAGGCACAAATAGTACAAGATGCCGACAGAATGGATGCATTGGGTGCCATTGGCGTGAGCCGATGTATGAAAGTAGGCGGCTCGATTAGTCGTTTATTGTATAACCCAGAAGACCCTTTTTGTATTGAACGCGAGGCTGATGATAAAACATACACGCTTGACCACTTTTTTATAAAATTATTACATATTGCCGATAGTATGAATACGCCATCTGCTAAAGCAGAGGCGAATAGACGTACAACATATATGCGTGAGTTTTTAGAGCAATTAAAGTCAGAAATTGGTGAGTAACGTGAATAATACAAACATACCTAAATTATCGGGGATTGATCATTGCCATTTAAATGTTGATAACTTATCGAATGCCGTTAAGTGGTATGAACGTGTTTTAGGTTTTAGTGTAGTACCCGAACTTGCATTTTGGGATGAGCAAGGTCGAGGCCCTCTAACCCTTGAAGACGCTAGTTCAACCACGCGTTTAGCACTTTTTGAAGGCGAAGGACGTAGCAAAGGAATTGCATTTTTAGCCACGGGGGAGCAATTTATACAGTGGCTAAATCACCTTGAGAGTTTAAACATAAAAGCAGTGCTAGCGGATCATGGTGTAACGTTTTCTATGTACTTTAAAGATGAAAGCGGTAATAGCCATGAAATTACCTCACATGACTACAGCTATATTAAGTGTATTTATAACGATGTGAAGCTTGGGTCGCACGCTAGTAAAAAACGTACTGATTAAATGAACACTAAACATTAATTGCTTAGTGTTGTTCCTGGTGCGCTTCTTTAATCGCAATAATATCGTCAATTTTCTCTATAAACAATTCAACTAATTTAGGGTCAAAATGTTCACCGGCTTGTGATTGTATATGTTGAATTGTTTTTTCAACACTCCAAGCTTCTTTGTAAGGACGCTTTGAAGTAAGTGCATCAAATACGTCAGCTATAGCTACAATTCTACCTTCAATTGATATATCTTCGCCTTTAATTCCATTAGGGTAGCCTGTGCCATCCCACTTTTCATGGTGCTCAATAGCAAGTGTATGAGCGAGTTGTAACAATGGTGACGAGGAGTTTGCTAATATTTGCGCGCCAATTATGGCGTGCTGTTTCATATGATCAAACTCTTCAGAAGTTAACTTTCCAGGCTTGAGTAAAATGGCATCTGGGATACCTATTTTTCCTACATCGTGCATTGGCGCGGCTTGATGTAAAAGCTCTGCTCTTTGCTCATCCATACCTAGTGCTAACGCTAATACTTTACTGTATTGGCTCATACGCACTATATGCTCGCCAGTATCAGTATCTTTATATTCAGCAGCACGACCTAAGCGTTGTACTAAATCTACATGAGCTTGTTTTAATTGCTCTGCCTGCACTAGCGACAAGTGAGTTTTAACTCTAGCTCTTACAATAGCAGGGCTTATTGGCTTAGTAATATAATCTACGGCACCTAACTCAAAACCTTTATATTCATCGCTTTCATCGCCAAGCGCAGTAACAAATATAATGGGGATATGTGATGTTTTAGGGTTAGCTTTAACTATTTGACAGACTTCAAAACCATTCATATCTGGCATCATTATGTCGAGTAAAATTAGCTTTGGTAATTCTTTTTCAAGTAATGCCAGTGCAGCGTCACCCGATTTAGCAAACGACATACGATATTGATTACCTAACACTTCGCGCATTACTTTTAGATTTGCAGGCTCATCGTCAACAATTAATACTCGTGGTCTATCTGACGTAAAGTCCATTAATTAATACTCATTATTTGTTAGTTTTTCAAGTAAGGTTTCTAGTATTACGTGTGCTTTATCAAAATCAAATTCATCAAAGGCCTCGGCTATATTATCAACTTCATTTTTATAGATAGAAGGTGTGCCGCGTTGCAGTTTTGCTAGTAGTTCATCATTTAATTCTGCATTTTGTGCATCTTGATAAAGTGTTTCACACAATGACTTAATTTCATCGATTGATAGCGTGTCTGAACTATTATCTTCAGAGTTACTATTTGGCTTATCGCAGGTATTTGATGACAGCAGTTGTGAGATGATAAGTAACTCGCTTTTTATATCGTCTAAAGTACCAATAAGTTTAGCGTCACTTTGCTTTTGCTCTAAATCGGTTAATAACTTCATTAATGTTATTAGACCTAAGTTACCAGCAACACCTTTGAGTGTGTGAATGGTGCTATCGACATCTTTTATGTTTGATAATTTATCATTAAAGAGTGTCTCGAACCGCTTATTACTATCACTAATAAATTTAGTAATCTCGGTAAGCTGCTTACATTTAGAGCCCCAGAGTGCGAGCCCTTTTTCAAAATCTATGTGCTGCGCTTTAGGATCGCTTTGCGATATAACCATTTCTTTTGCAATACCAAGGCCAAGTACTTGTGCTATTTCTTGGTTTAACTGATTTATATCAATGGGTTTATTTGCAAAGCCATTCATGCCTGCTTTTTTAGCTGTGAGTTTATCTTGCTGTAATACACTGGCTGTAAGCGCAATAATTGGCGTGTATTTAATTTGTCTTTGGTTTTCTATTGCTCTTATTTTTTGTGTTGCTTGTATGCCATCACACAATGGCATATGGATATCCATTAAAATGACATCAAAATCTTGTTCTTTAAATATTTTAATCGCTTCAAGTCCGTTTGATGCCTTGGTAACTGCATGCTGATCGCGTGACAGGAGTAAAGAAAGCAGTTCTGTATTTTGCTCAATATCGTCAACTACTAACACTCTAAGAGCGGGTAATTGAGTGTGTAGGCCATCAAAATGATCTATTTTAGTTTCGTCGCCTAAAGTAAGCGGCAATGAAAAGTAAAAGCAGGTGCCTTTACCTAGTTCACTTACTAAGTTTATTGTTCCACCCATAAGCTCTACAAGTTGTTTACTTATGGTTGTACCAAGGCCTGTTCCACCAAAGCGGCGCGTAGTAGTGCCATCGGCTTGCTCAAAAGGTTGAAATACAGCTTGAATGCGATCTTTGGCAATGCCAATACCGGTATCTTGTACTTCAAAAAACAGATGCTGATTTTGCGTCACGCCAACGGTTACGGTAACAGAGCCTTTTTCGGTAAACTTAATAGCGTTACCAATTAAATTAGTAAGTACTTGCCTGAGTCGATCTGGGTCGCCGTAGTACGTCGCACTTACTGATTCTTTAATATGAAGTTTAAGTTCTAAATCTTTCTTTTTAGCTTCTAGCCAAAAAGTAGAAATAATACTGTCTATCACTGGTTTTAAGCTAAAGTGTATTGGCTCAATAGTGAGCTTGCCGCGTTCTAGTTTTGCAGAGTCGAGAATTTCATTTAACAATCTCAGTAATGATCGAGCTGCATTATTTACGGTCACTAAATGTTTTTGTTGTTCTTGATCGAGTGGAGTGTCCATTAACAGGTCGCTAAAACCTATTATAGAGTTCATAGGTGTGCGTATTTCATGGCTCATATTAGCCATAAAAGATTGCTTTGCATGAGCGGCTTCTTCAGCTTTAAATTTAGCTTGCTCTAGTTTTTCTTCATATTCTTTGCGTTCTGTAATATCAACTAAAACACCATCAATCCACTTTGCTTGGCCTTGGGGGTCAAAGTCGATACTGCCTTTATCTAAAAGCCATAAGATTTTACCATTTCTGTGGCGAATCCTATACTCGATTGAATACTGACGTTTTTCATCTATTGCTTTGGTTACGGCATCTACAATAGGCTGCTGATCTGATTTTAAAATCAGATCGTTAAATTCAATACAATGTTCAGTAAATTCATTTGGATTATAACCCGTTAACTCGTTGATGCTCGGGCTGATAAAAAGCATGGTCCAGTTATCATCAAACTTACACCTAAAAGCCACACCTGGCATGTTATCCATTAAAGAGCGGTATTTTTGTTCTTTTTCTTCAAGGCTTTTTTGTAAAGCTCGCTGCTCTGATAAGTCTGTAATGAAGCCAACGTATAGAGGGTTTTGCCCTGGCTGATTAACTTCTCCAATCCCCAAGCGAATCGGGAATAAGTGGCCATTCTTATGCTTTGCAAAAATTTCACGGTTAACACCGATTACTTTGCCTAAATCAATATTTTTAGCTTTAGAAAGGTAGCTATCGTGATGCATCGCGATAGCATCATCCATTAGCATTTTAATATTATGATTTTGTACTTCATTTTCACGCCAGCCAAAAATTTTACTGGCTGATTCGTTAAAACTTAAAATAATGCCTGTATGATCAATCGTTACAATTCCATCAATGGCAGTGCCTAAAATTGCGTTTAAGCGAGACTCGTCTGCTGACTTTTCTTCGAGCAACATACGGTATCGAACCATGCCATTTATAACTGCAACAATACTCGTGATTGCAATTGTTGCAGTTGCTACAGCAATAGCTACAAAGGTGAGGCCTGCATTAGCATTTACATCATCGTAAATGAGTGGAGAAGTTGCTACAAATCGTGTTGCAACCATTCCCATATAATGCATGCCAGCAACTGCTAATCCAAGAATTGTTGCGCTGATTAAATTATTTTGCAGCGGTGTTAGGCCTGGTAAAACACGTTCAAGATTAAAGCGACTGTACAAAGCAATAAAAGAAAGAACAACGGCAACTATAATTGATAAACCAAATGTGAGAGGGTCGTACCGAAGAAGTGGAGCAAGCTCCATTGCGGCCATACCACTGTAATGCATAGTGCCAATACCAGCGCCAAGTAGCACGGAACAAATAGATAATACTTTTAAGTTACCATTACTGTTCACCAGCATCGATATTGCATACTGACAAGCAAAAAATGCGGGTAAAAAAGACAGCAGTGTAATGGTTGGATCGTAACTAATGTTGGTACACAATGAAAACGCGAGCATACCGATAAAATGCATACTCCAAATGCCGGCTGAAAAAACAGTCGCTGCGGTCATATTTGCTATACGTTGATAACCAGGGAACTCAGTTTCTTTTGCTAAATCGATAAGGCGAGTCGTAAAAAAAGCTGCAAAAATAGCAATCAGGATAGACATTGAAACTAAAACAGGATCATAAACGCCATTAATAATTAAGCTTGGGTCTTGGTCAGTAATGAAAAAAGCTGATAACATAATGGCTCAAAATATAGTCTTTATTGCACAAGTTTAATCTAATTTACTAATAAATAAACTGTTAATTAAGTTAACCGTCTAAAATAATGTCTTTATAACTTTATACTACCTTTTAATCAGCAATTATTGTTTTTCTAAATCTGTTTTTTTGTTTTAATATCACACATTTTATAATGTTAAGTTTTAATACGCCTGTTTTTAGCCTACGCAGGGTTGAGTTATAATAAAAAGTTTATGAGAAATTGAGTGTTTGAATATAAGTTAAAGAAAAGTGTTAGACGCAAAACAGTTGCTATAAAAGTACACAATCAAAATGTGACTGTGTATGCCCCACATTTTGTCGCAAAAAAGCACATTGACACTTGGTTATTTGACAAACAAGAGTGGGTTGCAGAGCAATTAAAAAAGCAATTTTTAATTGAGGACACTAAGCAATATCCTTTCGAGTCTAAAAAAATCAGTATTTTTTCAGAAACTATTTATTTGAAACTGGACTCAGGTCAAGATTCCAAAGTAACCCAATATGATAACCATTTACTCATTACAATATCCCCTCGAGTTAAAAACACTTCTCAAAAGTATCAACAGCTATTAGAGGCTTATCTAAAAGAGCAGCTTATTGCTTATATAGAAATGCGTTTAGCGTATTTTTGCACTCAGATGAATGAAGAGCTACCGGACGATCTAAAAATAGGGGTTTATAAGCGAAAGTGGGGGAGTTGTAATAGTAAGCGAGAACTCACTTTTAATTTGCATCTTATCGGTGCTCCTTATCATGCGATAGATTATGTGATTGTTCATGAACTTGCTCATCTAAAGTATTTGAACCATAGCAAAGCTTTTTGGCAACGAGTAGAGGCGTTTTTCCCCGATTACAAAGCATCCTCTAATTGGTTAAAACAAAATGGTATGAGTTTGCAGTGGGTGTTTTGATACTGCTGAATATAGGAATATAGGAATATAGGAATATAGGAATATAGGAATATAGGAATATAGGAATATAGGAATATAGGAAAAGTAGAGAAGTGGTGGAGGGAGCTGGATTCGAACCAGCGAAGGCTGAGCCGTCAGATTTACAGTCTGATCCCTTTGGCCGCTCGGGAACCCCTCCACACTAATTTTATTGCATTTGGCCCCACTTAACTTAGCGGTAAGAAAAGTGGTGGAGGGAGCTGGATTCGAACCAGCGAAGGCTGAGCCGTCAGATTTACAGTCTGATCCCTTTGGCCGCTCGGGAACCCCTCCAATGCAACGGCGCTGATAATAGCAAATTGCGTATTTAAGTAAAGAAAAAAGCTAAAGAAAATTGAAATAAAGCCGATAAATATCTATCAGTTACCACAATCGGCTAAAGACTATGCAAATAGATGATTTGTTAATCACAGAGAGTCAGTTAAACAGTAGACTCAATAATAGTGTGCATGAAAATCGTCGTGGCGAATTTTCACTATTATTAGCAATGTTGTCACATGACGCACTCGACTTTAGTCAATTTCATTTACCAAAAACTGAAATAGATAATTTAGTTATAGAAGAAGAGGTATTAAGAAAGCAATTTGGCGCAGGTCCAAAACAACTTTTAGCCTCTGATGAATATAATATGTTGGTTGGACAATTCAATGCTGCATTAATATCTCAAGAAGGAGAGCGTAGCGGCATGACGAGCATTAAGCTAATACAATGCTTAAACCCTGAACCGCTTGCGATTAGAAATGATGATAAGCATATTCCACTTCATATAATAGATAACTGTGAACTTGCTGTCAGAAGAAGAATTAAAAGCGAACAAACGCAATTAGCTAATCCACCAATAGATGCAGCAGCTTTTTATGACAGCCTTAATAATGATGCAATACATCAACCACTTCAGCTTATTGCTGTGTGATATATGATTGTAATAATCATCAGTTAATATATGCTTTATAACGGGTCTGCTTTATATATTTGCTAATAATTGATTTAATGAAAAAAAAGCATCCAAAAATTAAATGCAATTGCTATAATGGCGTCAAATGGTATGACATGAAATGCCATTATCATTAAACCAAGGTAATTAGGAACGTAATGAAGAAAACATTCACGCTAAATCACGAGAAAATCAAATACCCTCGTATGGTTGATGCTGCAAAGCACGAAGTGAAAAAATATTTGAAAAGAGAGCGTAATAAAACGCTACCTGAAGATGCTGACTATTGGGCATTTGACTGTAAGTTTGGTAATACAGCTGAAGATGCGCAAGTTGTGCACGTTGCTGAATTAAGTAACCAAATTGGCGAAATTGAAAAGCAAGGTTTGACCTCTTTCTATGTAGAGATTTTAGCTCGACCTGCTCAGCGTCAACAGTTAGATTTAGATGATGACGAATAATACTTAATTTAATTAAGTATTCGAAGTTATAAAAATGAGCCCAAGTGGCTCATTTTTTGTTTTTATACTTTAAAAGTTTTCGATGGACTAATTCTTATTGGTAATTGAGTAGCAACCAATTAATTAACATTTGCATAACAAAAAATAGTGCTATAGGGTGTGTTTAATTAATAAAATAAAATAGTTGTATCATGCCGATAAATTACTCTGACCATCAATTAAAGTTAAGTTTAAAGAACTCTAAAGTACTTATAGTTGACGATCAGTTATTAAGCTTAATTGTATTAAAAAAAATATTATCTGAGCATTTTAATGTGACCACAGCTGGAAGTGGTGAAGAGGCAATTGAAATTTGTAATGCAGCTGTACCCGATATAATTCTACTCGATATTAATATGGGTGGAATGAGCGGTATTGAAACATGCTTAAAATTAAAAAATAATACTGAAACACAAGATATCCCGGTTATTTTTGTTACATCCTTTGAAAACGAAGAAAGGGAGTGCTGGGAAGCTGGAGCTGTTGATTTTATTAAAAAGCCAATTAATACAGAAACATTATTTAGAAGAGTTCGTGCACATATAACATTAAAATTACAGCACGACTTACTCAATCAAAAAGTATTTTTAGATGATTTAACTAAAGTGTTTAATCGGCGCTATTTTGATGCACACTTTAGTAAAATGGAGCGAAGTGCCTTACGAGAAAAAGTCGACTATGCACTATTACTCATCGATATAGATTACTTTAAGCAATACAACGATATTTATGGTCATGTGCAAGGTGATACGGTATTAAACCTTGTTGCACAAACTATTACTAATAGTTTGCAAAGGCCAACAGATTTTGTAGCGCGTTATGGCGGCGAAGAGTTTGTAGTTGTTTTACCTCATACAAGCACTGAAGGTGCAATTTGTGTTGCCGATAAAATCAAAAAAAATATAATCGACTTAAAAATCCTTCATAAATATTCAGAGTACGGGTTTGTTACCATTAGTATTGGCGGTTCAACTTTACAACCTTACGAAAGTAACAAAAATACGGTGCAGATCGCAGACGAAAAAATGTATGAGTCTAAAACACAAGGGCGTAACAAAGTGTGCTTTTAAGCTGAGCTAGCTAATAAAGCTCGTGATACTTAAAAACACTTTGTAGGTAATAAATGATCAAATAAAATTATTACACGCTATGGCATTTTTTATATTTTTTAGTGCTACCGCACGGGCAATCATCATTTCTGCCCACTTTAATATCTTCAACTGGGTATATAGCACCATCTAAATAACGCCATTTGGAATTTTCTTTAATAAACTGCGATTTTTCGTGAAGTTCACAAAATAAGTTTTGATAAAAATATTGGGCTTTAAATTCTACATTGCCAGTGTCTTCATCATAGCTTGAGCTAATTACATCAAGATTGATAAATCGACAACTGTTAGCAAAATCATTGATTTCTTTAACAGGGTTTTCAGCTTGTTTTTCTTCAGCGTAGGTTTGATAAACATATTTTGCATTTTTAATAACATAAGCACTAAATCGTGAGCGCATAAGTTGTTCTGGAGTGTCAGCTTGCTTAACATATAAGTGAAGCGGCTCGCAGCAATTGGCATAATCGTGCCCACTGCTGCAAAAACATAATGTGGTATTGAGTGAGGTCATAATAATAATACAGAGTCTAAAACATTAGTTTAACAAGCTTGTTGGGCGAGTGGTATCTCTGTTGTTTGAGCCTTTTTTGTAAAACAGTATAGTTTTGTATTCGTTTTGCTCAAATCGAACGATAGATTAGTAAGTAATTGGTTATTAACTATATCGGTCCAGGTAATTACCGCTGCAAAATTTCCGTTATGTAATGCAGAATTTAATACATACTCTAAATTTACTAGGTGTTTTTGCCTAATTACTAAGAGTTTACTTGTATCAATTGAGCATGAATCAAGTAAAGCTTTACTCGGTACATGGTCTGGAGCAATTAATAACGTCCAAGCATTAGAGCTATTGTATTGGTGTAATACTTTTAAAAGCTCAAAGGTCGCTGAAATTTCATCTTCAATCTGAATCAAATTTACGCAATCGCTTTGCTCATCTTGTTGGTAACTTTTAACTGTTCTTACGGTAATAGTCTGTAACATAATTTCACTCACTGGGTTTTTATACAGTATTCATATACAGTAGTTTATACAGTGCTTTCGTGCAAGCCTTTTATGCTATTTATTTGTACAGTTATTCAGCTTTTGATCATTGTTTTTATTTTTTTTAATTTATAATTCTTTATTAATCAGCTTGTTATAGGGTTGTTTTTGAGAAGGTATTCTAAAAATAAATTTTTGAGTAGTGTCTTAATTTTGGGGTTTTATACTGTATAGAATTGTCTTTGTAACCATATACAGTACTTTCAAACACTGTATACAGTACTTTTTTCATAGTTAGCCTATGTGTTTTCACTCGTGCGAGGGATCATCTGAGAAAACTGGAGTTGATGGATTTGTTCGTACAAACTTGCTGCATAACATTGGGCATCTTTAAATCGCTTAGTTTCAATATGCTTACGTATATCTGTAACCGCTGCAGTGGCAGGGGCGTATCCCTGACTACTTGCCAAGCTTAACCAAGCTGCAGCATGAAACACACTTTGTGGCACGCCTTCACCTTTCACAAAAAATAAACCCAAATAAAACTGTGCTCTTTGGTTTCCTGCCATTGCAGCAAGGCGCATCCATTTTGCTGCTAATGGGGGTTGATTATTTTTTAAATAATATAGGGCTTTATTTAAAGTACTTTGCTCATTTTTTTTATTATCAATAGGCACAGAAGTATTTTCAGGTTGAGTCACAAAACCTAAAATATTATCTAGCTGTTGCGCTAAGTCTTGCTCGCAAGGTGTTGTTTTAAGCATATTGGTTAATTTATTATTTTAATTACTTTAATAGTTTAGTATATAGCAAGGTAAAATGTCCTGTAAAAGATAATTTTTATGTTAAAATCCCGCCACTTTTTACTATCACAAGTTTATTATGTTTGAAGCCTTATTTAAACTGAGCGAAAATAATTCAACAGTTAAACGCGAGTGCGTTGCTGGCCTAACTACCTTTATAACTATGGTATACATTGTATTTGTAAACCCGGCTATGCTTGCTGAAACAGGGATGGATCAAGGGGCTGCATTTGTAGCTACATGTATAGCAGCAGCGATAGGCTGTTTCATAATGGGTTTGTGGGCTAATTATCCATTAGCATTAGCACCTGGTATGGGACTAAATGCCTTTTTTACGTATGGTGTCGTATTAGGCATGGATTATACCTGGCAAGCCGCGTTAGGGGCTGTATTTATGTCGGGTTGCATATTTTTGTTTTTAAGTTTATTCAAAGTCAGAGAGTGGATTATTAATGCTATACCTCTGGTGCTAAAGCGAGCTATCGCTACGGGCATAGGTGCTTTTTTAGCATTAATTGCACTTAAAAATGCAGGCATTATTGTCTCAAGCCCAGCAACATTAGTGCAGTTGGGTGACATTACTTCTCCTGGACCACTATTGGCAATATTAAGCTTCTTTGTAATAGCTGCACTTTTATACCGCGATTTTAAAAGTGGCGTACTTATTAGTATTTTATTAGTGACTGGTATTGCTCTAAGTTTTGGGCTTGTTGAATATCACGGTGTTATGGCTATGCCACCATCAATAATGCCTACTTTTATGCAGCTAGATTTTGCAGCCGCTTTTGATATATCAATGATGAGTGTTATTTTTGCCTTCTTATTTGTCGATCTTTTTGATACTTCAGGTACGTTAGTTGCTGTAACCCAAAAAGCGGGTTTAGCTGATGAAAAGGGCAATATGCCTCGTTTAGGACGCGCATTAAGTGCTGACAGCTCAGCAACTATCGCAGGTGCAATGTTAGGTACTTCAACTACTACATCTTATATAGAATCGGTTGCTGGCGTATCTGTTGGCGGACGTACGGGTTTAACGGCCGTTGTTGTTGGCATTTGCTTTTTACTGATGATGTTTTTTGCACCGCTCGCACAAATGGTACCGGCATATGCAACCGCGGGCGCTATTTTGTACGTCGCAGTATTGATGCTGCAAAATTTGAAGTTTGTAGATTGGGATGATATGACCGATGCAATTCCCGTAACGGTTGTGTTGCTAATGACACCATTAACATTCTCGATTGCGCACGGTATTGCGCTTGGCTTTATATCTTACACCGCGGTTAAAGTATTGTGTGGTAAAAAAGATCAAGTCAGTATTAGTGTTTGGATATTAACAGCCTTGTTTGTTTTCAAGTTTGCATTTTTGTCTTAATGGCTAACGAAAAATAAAAAAAGCCTGCACAAATTTAATTTGTGCAGGCTTTTTAATGCTTTTATAAAAACACTACCATTTCTTTTTAGGAGCAAACAATATGTCTAAATCATCTTGCTCAGCTTCTGTTTTCTTTTTAAGTGCGCTTGCGTTAGAAGCTCTTAGTTCAACACTTATGGCTTCTAAGTAACCTTCAACTTCCAGGCGTTTTGCTGTTACATATTCGTCAGAATAGGTGACTGCACTGAGAGTTGCTTGCGCTTTTTCAAAGTACTGTCTTGCAGAGCCAACCATACTGGCTGAACGGGCAGACAAACCACGCTTTATTTGGCTTTCAATATTAATACGTAGTTGTAGTTTTTCGAGGCGTTTATCTTCTAAAACAAAAACTTGGCTATCAATACGACCTTTATTATGTTCAGAGCGTAAAATTGAGCGCAATTTTTTGATGCCTTGAATTAGGCCAACAAGTTGTTTGTCATTATTGGGTAATGCTAGGGCTTCACTGCTGTTGTCTAGAACTGCATTGGAGAGGTGCGTTTTAGCCTCACCTAAGCGGCTTTTAAGTGCTTTAGATGTTGGCGAATTAGTAACCATCGTATTTAATGCTTCGTAAATACGGCGTTGCAATACACGGATTATATTTTCAGAAAGAGGAATATTGGCACTATTCATTAGCGCTTCTTCTGTTTCTTCTATTATAGCTTTTTGTTTTGTAAGCTCTTTACGGCGTTCCGCTTCTTGTTTTTCTTTGTGTTGTTGTACAGCACTTACCCAAAGTGCAATCACAATCAATGCAACTATAAGCACTATTATAATAGAAACGATCATGGTGTAATTCTCGGATATATAAGCTAATTTTATAATCTTACATTAAATATGTGTTAACAGGGTAGCTTTGCGCCGATTAACTTAAAAATATACCAAAAATTGATAGGTTCAGCCCTTTATAAACTGCAGTAAGCCTAAGGGCTTATAAATTTAAGCTGAATAATCATCGCTACCTCAAGCATATTTATTATGCTAGCCTTGAGCTCTAATCAGATAATTGCATACCTAAAGCCTTAAAGTACTATTTTATGTAAATAACACTTGGTTTTAAGTGGTATTGCCTTTATAAATAATATGAATAATAACGTTAAAATTTGCAGCCATGAAATTACAACAACTCAGATACATAGTAGAAGTACAAAATCATAAATTAAATGTTTCAGCGACTGCTGAGAGTTTATTTACCTCGCAGCCAGGAATTTCTAAACAAGTACGCATGCTAGAAGATGAGTTGGGTGTACAAATTTTTGGCCGCAGTGGTAAGCATTTAACGCATGTAACGGGTGCTGGCGAAGATATTATTAATATTTCTCGCGAAATACTCTCTAAAGTAGAAGGTATTAAAGCAGTTGCTAATGAACATACGTTGCCTGACCAGGGTAAGTTAAACATAGCAACTACACATACCCAAGCTCGTTATGCTTTGCCTAATGTTATTCAAGGCTTTATGAAAAAATACCCTGCGGTATCACTTCATATGCACCAAGGGACACCACAGCAAATATCTGATGCGGCAGCACGCGGTGATGCTGATTTTGCTATTGCTACAGAAGCGCTGCATTTGTATTCAGATTTAGTGATGCTGCCTTGTTACCATTGGAACCGCAGTATTGTTGTTGCTAAAGACCATCCGCTCGCTAAAAAGGCAAATAGTTTAACTGTGGCTGATATTGCTCAGTACCCGCTTATTACCTATGTATTTGGTTTTACGGGTCGCTCAGAGCTTGATAAAGCATTTAGCGCACACGGACTTGAGCCACACATTGTATTTACTGCAACCGATGCCGATGTTATAAAAACATATGTACGTTTAGGGCTAGGAGTTGGTGTTGTTGCGTCAATGGCGATAGATCAAGTGAGCGACACAGATTTAGTGTGTATTGATGCAAGCCATTTATTTGAAGCTAGCACGACCAAAATTGGTTTTAGAAAGGGCAGCTTTTTACGTACTTACATGTATGATTTTATCGAACGTTTTGCTCCACACTTAACTAAAGAGCGAGTAGAGCGAGCAAGCTTATTACGTAACCAAGATGATGTAGATAAATTATTTGCAGATATAGAGTTACCCGTTAAATAATGTAACTACATTAAACGAGTAATAAAAAAGCCGTCTATTTTTAAATAGACGGCTTTTTACTTTTATAAAGAGCTGGCTAGCATTCGATAATATTAACTGCTAATCCACCGCGAGCGGTTTCTTTGTATTTGGTTTTCATATCGTTACCAGTTTCAAGCATGGTTTTAATCACTTTATCAAGTGATACCTTTTGCTCGCCACTGCCACGTATAGCTAAGCGTGAAGCGTTAATTGCTTTAATCGCGCCCATTGCATTACGTTCAATACACGGCACCTGTACTAAGCCACCAACAGGGTCGCACGTTAGGCCTAAATTATGTTCCATACCAATTTCCGCAGCGTTTTCTACTTGTACAACGTTACCGCCAACAATTTCTGTTAATGCACCGGCAGCCATAGAACACGCAACGCCCACTTCACCTTGGCAGCCTACTTCGGCACCTGAAATAGAGGCATTCTTTTTATATAAAATACCAATAGCAGCAGCGGTCAATAAATAACGCGTGGCTATATCGCGGTCTACTTCTTTCACAAATGTGTGATAGTACATAAGCACAGCCGGTAAAATACCCGCAGCACCATTAGTTGGTGCGGTAACTACACGGCCACCTGCCGCATTTTCTTCGTTTACGGCAAGGGCAAATAAATCAACCCAGTCCATTGCACGAAGAGGATCGTTACTGACTTCTATATTTAGTTTTAAGTATAAGCTTGGCGCACGGCGCTTTACTTTTAAGCCGCCAGGTAAAATACCTTCGGTGCGCATACCACGGTCAATACACGCCATCATTACTTTCCAAATATGGAACAGCGTGTCTTTTATTTCATCTTCGGTGCGCAGTGTTTTTTCGTTTTTCATCATCAAGCTAGAAACACTAAACCCTGACTCTTTACACATTTCTAGTAGCTCTTTTGCGCTACCAAATGGGAAGGGGGCCGGGTTTTCTTCTCTAATATCGAGGGCTGCCTGTTTTTCGTTTTCAAACTCTTCGTCGGTGACAATAAAGCCACCGCCAATAGAGTAATATACTTTGCTGTAAACTTTTTCACCGTTGTTTGAGGCGATAATTTCCATTGCATTAGAATGCTTAGGCAGCGTTTTACGACGATGAAAAACAATTGCACCTTGTTTTGGAAACTTGGCTTTGTGTGTTTTGTTTAAATAAATAACTTGGTCTTTTTCAATGGTTGCCAAAATATCATCGACTAAATCGGCATCTATTGTTTCAGGATCGTAACCGGCTAAACCAAGTATTACAGCTTTACCTGAGCCATGGCCAACACCTGTTTGACCTAGTGAGCCGTAAAGCTCTACTTTAATATCGGTAACATTTGCTAATAATTGTTGTTCTTGTAGGTCATTAACAAATAAGCGTGATGCGCGCATTGGGCCAACGGTGTGTGATGACGAAGGGCCAATACCAATGCTAAACATATCAAATGCACTGATCATAATGTGTGTGTCTCTACTTTGTTTTAGCAGCACTAAGCTGCTCTTTGAACGGTCGAGCATGATAACGTGGAATTAAGATTGTGTAACTACTAATAATGAAGATTTAAACTGGTAAGGCGAGTTGTTTTGTAAAGTTTTTTATAATGCTTGCAGTCGCACCCCAAAGTAAACCATGTGGGGTTTTAAAACCTTGCAAAATAACTGTTTTCCCAAATCGTTGAAAAGGCAAAGGTTGCCAGTTAGCTTCGTTATTTAGCTCTGTGATTGACAGTAAAAAGCTTGCTTGTACTTCATTGTAGTCATTTTCCCAGGTGGTACCTTTACTAAGTAACCCCACATACGGGCTAATACTAAAACCCGTTAAGGTTGAATACTCAGGTAAGTGGCCTAATACGTTTACGTTACTCGGAGTAATATTCAGCTCTTCTTTTAACTCGCGAAGTGCTGTGGTGCGAAGGGTGATATCGCTCACTTCAAACTTTCCTCCGGGTAAACAAATTTCCCCAGGGTGATGGTGTAAATAAATAGGGCGTTTACACAGTAAAATATGTGCATGGTCGCCTACATCAATAATAGGCAGCATAACAGCGCTGGCGCGTTTTTTACGCGTGTCTTTTAACTGGTTTGGCGCAGCTGTCGGGCTTAACAAAAACCGCGCCATAATGTGTTCACTATTCAAAGCGACCTACTGTTTTAATAAAGGGAGGATTTTATTTACTTTATCGTAAGTTTCTTGATATTCCAATTCGACTTTAGAATCAGCTACGATTCCACCACCTGCCCAGCAGTAAATTTGTGCTTTGTGGCACACCAAGGTGCGAATAGTGATACTAGTGTCCATATTACCGCACGCACTTAAATAACCAATTGAGCCACAGTAAATGCTACGGCGATGTGGCTCTAGCTCTTCAATTATTTCCATGGCCCTGATTTTAGGGGCACCGGTGATTGAGCCACCCGGGAAAGCGGCTTTTAGCTGATCGACCGCTGTTTTACCTTCATCAAGTTCTGAGGTGACCGTGCTCACTAAATGATGCACTGCCGGAAAGCTTTCAATAGCAAAAAGGGAAGGGACGTGAACGCTGCCTGGCTTTGCTACTTTGCCTAAGTCGTTACGCAGTAAATCAACAATCATGACATTTTCGGCGCGATCTTTAGCTGATGCTGCGAGTATTTTTGCTTGTTGTTGATCCTCTAATGCATCTGCTTTTCGTGGCATTGTGCCTTTAATCGGTTTGGTTTCGACAACGTTGTTATTTACAGATATAAAGCGCTCAGGCGAAATTGATAAAATAGCCCCTTGAGTGTGATTTATAAAGCTTGAAAAAGGGGCTTTATTTGCTTCTCGTAATTTTACGTAAGCCGTCCACGCAGAGCCTTCAAACTGAGCGTTAAAGCGCTGCGCTAAATTAATTTGGTAACAATCGCCACTTTTTAAATACTCCTCAATTTGGGCAAATTTTGCGGCGTATTCCGTTTCGCTCATATTTGATTGCCAGTCGCTGTTTAGGGCAAAGCACTGCGCACTAACTTGGGTATTTAAATATTGTTGATAAAGCGCTAATCGATCGGTATTTGGCTGCGATACATAAAACCAGCTTTGTTGCTGCTTGTCGTAAATAAGAGCATCTAAGTAAAGACCAATAGCCATTTGGGGTAAGTTAATGTCTTCGATAGCAATTGTGGGAATGCTTTCAATTGTACGCCCTAGATCGTAGCCAAAGTAACCAAGCCAACCGCCGTTAAAGGGTAAACCGTAATCGGCTTTAGTTTTATCAAGGCGCGAAAGCTCGCTATTCATTATTTCAAAACAGCTTTTACTGCTTTGTTGATCATTTAAATAGCTCTTGTTGTTTTGTACTTCAAGCGTTTTTGTCGGTTCAATTGCTATAATGTCAAAACGACTATTTACATGCTCACTATTAGCAGAATCTAATAGGATAGCGTAATGAAGGTGTGCAAAATGTGCAAATACATCAATACAGCTTTGTTTTATCGCCAATTTAATACAATTATTTTTATTGTTTAGCATTTACTACCCCTTTAAAAACTGGCTCGAAGCGGGCTGGGAGGGTATCATAAGTCAAATTTTTTGGCAGCACTAAGCTGCAAAAAACAGTGCAAACCACCGTCACCGGTTTGATTTAGATTACGCGACAACGCGTAACGGTAACTTAAGGAACCACTATGAGTACAATTTGTCAGCAAGACTTTATTGATAGCATTGAAGATGCATTGCAATATATTTCGTTCTATCACCCACTTGATTTTGTTCAAGCACTCGAAAAAGCCTACAACAAAGAACAAAGTAAAGCGGCTAAAGACGCCATTGCACAAATTTTAATTAACTCACGTATGTCGGCTGAAGGTAAGCGTCCGCTTTGCCAAGATACCGGTATTATTACCTGTTTTGTTAAAGTAGGTATGGATGTTAAGTGGGATAAAACAGATTTAACCGTTCAACAAATGGTTGATGAAGGTACTCGTCGTGCATATTTGAATCCAGATAACCCTTTACGTGCATCTATTGTTGCAGACCCTGCTGGCACGCGTAAAAATACGAAAGATAACACGCCTTCGGTTGTGCATATTGATTTAGTAGCGGGTGGAAAAGTAGAAGTAATGGTTGCAGCTAAAGGCGGCGGCTCTGAAAACAAAAGTAAAATGGTTATGCTAAACCCGTCTGATGACGTTGCTGAGTGGGTAGAAAAAACATTACCAACAATGGGTGCTGGTTGGTGTCCGCCAGGCATGCTAGGTATAGGTATTGGTGGTACGGCTGAAAAAGCGGCAGTGATGGCTAAAGAGTCGTTAATGGACCCGGTTGATATCCATGAACTAATGGAGCGCGGCGCAGAAACGACTGAAGAAAAACTACGTTTAGAAATTTTTGACCGTGCTAATAAATTAGGCATTGGCGCACAAGGCTTAGGCGGTTTAACAACGGTTGTTGATGTTAAAATTAAAACGGCTCCAACGCATGCCGCTTCAAAACCTGTAGTAATGATCCCAAATTGCGCGGCAACTCGCCATGTACATTTTACGCTTGATGGCTCTGGTCCTGCGAATTTAAAAGCGCCTAAACTAGAAGATTGGCCACAAGTAACATTTGAAGTGGGCGAAGGCACTCGCCGTGTTGACTTAAATACACTGACTAAAAAAGATGTTCAAGAATGGAAAATGGGTGAAACTGTTTTACTTTCGGGCACTATTTTAACAGGTCGTGATGCAGCGCATAAACGCCTGCAAGATATGATCAATTCAGGTGAAGGTTTACCAAAAGGCGTAGACTTTGATAATAAATTTATTTATTACGTTGGTCCTGTGGATGCGGTACGCGATGAAGCAGTAGGCCCTGCTGGCCCTACAACAGCCACTCGCATGGATAAATTTACCGATATGATGCTAGAAAAAACAGGCATTGTAGGCATGATCGGTAAAGCTGAACGTGGCCCTGCAACGGTTGAATCTATTAAAGAGCATAAATCTGTTTATTTAATGGCGGTAGGTGGTGCAGCTTACTTAGTATCTAAAGCGATTAAAAAAGCACGCGTAGTTGCTTTTGAAGATTTAGGTATGGAAGCTATTTACGAGTTTGAAGTAGAAGATATGCCAGTGACCGTTGCAGTAGACAGTGAAGGCGCTAATGCGCATACACAAGGTCCTGCAATCTGGAAAGCTAAAATTGAAGAGCTTGATAGCAAACTAAAATAACCTAAGTTGTGTTGTTAAAAGCGAGCCTGGTGCTCGCTTTTTTGTTTTTTAGATATAGCTATGATCAGGTTTGCACATCTGACCAGTTGTTCTAAATCATCATTTTTTACTGTAAACCTATAGAGCATGGTGCTTAGCGGGCAGTTAGTACTTGTATATTAAACTTTACATATAGTAATGCTATTACGTTCACGTAAACGTAAGTTAGTGTGGTTTTTATATTTTTAGTTTTTAAAACTGTCTAATGATAATTTTATGGGTTTTTTATCTGTATAAGTGTTTTAATTTGATTATTTAATCTAAGAGTCATGTTTTCATCGGTTTTATCATCTGTGAGTGTAGCGAACTCTAATATGAAGTGATAAAGTCTCGGCAATTTCCAGCGCGCATACCCTCTCACGGGTTAACTATTTCGGAGTATTTTAAGTGGCTGTGTTTAATCGAGTTGAATTTGATAACCATGAACAAGTAGTTTTTTGTTCTGATGAAGAGTCGGGTTTAAAAGCAATTATTGCTGTACATAATACCAATCTAGGTCCTGCAGTTGGCGGATGTAGAATGTGGGATTATGCGAACGACGAAGATGCCGTTTACGACGTGCTACGTTTATCAAAAGGCATGACGTATAAAAATGCAGTAGCGCGCCTACCATTTGGTGGCGGTAAATCTGTAATTATAGGCAATGCAAAAGAAATTAAATCTGAGCAATTATTCCGTGCATTTGGTCGTCAATTAGAGCGATTAAATGGCAGCTATTACTCAGCAGAAGATGTAAACATTACATGTGCTGATGTCGCTATTATGAATAAAGAAACTAATTATGTACTGGGTCTTGAGGGTAAAAGTGGTAACCCATCACCATTTACAGCCTACGGTACTTTTTTAGGAATTAAAGCCGCGTTACAACATCAACGTGGCCACCAAGACTTTGCAGGCGTTAAAGTAGCTGTTCAAGGTTTAGGTGCTGTTGCTTATGGTTTATGTAAACATTTACATGATGCAGGTGCTGAACTGTTTGTAACTGATATTAACCAAGCAGCAATTGACCGTGTAGTTAATGATTTTGGCGCCACTGCAGTTGGTATTGATGAAATTTACGACTTAAACGTTGATGTTTATGCACCATGTGCATTAGGTGCAACGGTTAACGACCTAACTATACCGCGTTTAAAAGCGACTATTATTGCAGGCTGTGCTAATAATCAGCTGGCAGAGTCTCGTCACGGTGAAGTTATTCGTGAAAAAGGTATTTTATATGCACCAGACTACGTAATTAACGCCGGTGGTATTATTAATGTTTATTACGAAACAGCGCCAGAAGGTTACAGTGCAGCAGCGTCTAATAAACATGTTGAAGGTATTTTTAATACGTTAACTGAAATTTTTGCTCGCAGCGAAAAAGAGCAAAAATCAACGCATTTAATTGCTGATGAGTTAGCGCAAGAAATCATTAAAAACGGTCTGTAATCTAAGTTTGAATTTATATAAAGGTGTGCAATTGCACTAATGCCGATCATTTAAGAAATAGTTAATAGCACTTGAACGATCTTCTAGGTATGTAAGAATCCGAATTCTTTTGTAGAATTCGGATTTTTTTATGCAACTTTCTAATGCTCTCGATATT
>NZ_JADYXB010000042.1:0-29591 GCF_015864485.1 Pseudoalteromonas sp. SWN166 | reverse complement strand
ATGCCAATCCATAACTGGAATCTGACATTGTCGCAATTGGCCATCCACTTCGAAGGTAGGTTAGATGGTGTGCTAGATATTTAGCAATTTAGGCTGACACAGAATTCTGAACGCCCTCTTAAATATTAATACCGCTTTAAGCGGGGCTGCCATCAGTTTTCAGCCAATCTTTAGCCCAAGATATAAATTCGTCTTGTGGTTTAGGGCGGCTAAATAAAAAACCTTGTATGGCTAGTTTTCTTCTATAATGCCTTAAATAAACAAGCTCTTCTGGGCGTTCAACGCCTTCTGCTACTAAGTCTAAATTATCTTTACTCGTAATATTAAATAACGAACTTACGACCACTTGAGAAAATAAATCTGTTTCTATATGGCTAATAAGTGAACGGTCTATTTTAATTTCAGTAAAAGGAAGATTTCGAAGCTGATTCATATTAGTAAAACCAACACCAAAATCGTCTAGCGATATACCAAAGCCATGCATTCTTAATCTATTTAGCGTTTCTAATTGCATGAGGCTTGAGAGTGCATGTTGTTCTGTTATTTCTATAATTATATTACTAGGTGTGAGTTGGTTTAGTTCTAAAATGAGCAGTAATTTATTAGGGCAGTTTAAGTCGTCGAGCTGAGTTGGCGATAAGTTAAATGCCATTTTAAAATCATGACCTAGTTGCGCTTTCATATTTTTGAATTCGCTGGTGGCCTTTTCAAAAAGAGAAAATGTAATTTGATTAATTAAGTTGTGTTGTTCGGCAGTGTTTATAAAACGGTTAGGTAAAATAATATTGCCGTCTTTACTTGATAAAATACGTGCTAAGACTTCAACGCTTTCGATTCTATTACTGTCAGCATTTATTTTTGGTTGATAAAAAGGGGTTATTTCATCATTTTCTAACGCTTCAATAAGCTCTTTCTCTGAAATGGCTGACTCTTTTAATAAAGTGTGGCTGTTTAATTGCGCCACTTTAATAAGTAACCTACTAACCTGAGACAGTTGCACTGGCTTTGAAATATTACCAATGAGGTGAGCGTTATGTTGTTTCGCGAGATTGGCAGCTAAGCTAATAACTTTATGGTCCATTTCAGAAACAATTATAATACCGCCTTGATAATTTAATCCTCCTAAGTGGCGGATTAATTCCATGCCATCCATTTCAGGCATATTGAGATCGGTAAAAATAGCATCAAAATAGTTGATATCAGAAGCGACTCTATCTAGTGCCTCAGCCGCACTTAAGTACGTAACTACATTATCAGACATATTTAACTCATTAAATATAGCCTCCATCACGATCAAAATCGCTTTTGAGTCGTCAACAACTAAAATGTTAGGCACTATTTTACTCACTGTTATCCCTTTCAATGCATAGCTTATGATTACTATAAAAGTAGTAGTTTTTTTTAATTTTGTCTGTATCAAATACTTTTATTTTGAAAATAGTTACTGAACGCCTTCACTCGTGTTTTTAAGTTGATTAGGTATACTAGCGCCATTGTTTTAAACGGTCTTAATTATGATAAGAATAGATCTTACCCTAGCCGAGCAACCATTTTCGCTTATGGTGTCGGGGCAAACAATTGTGCAAGTGTTTCATGGACAACAAGCCATTACCTTTGATAACCCTCGTGAAAACTATTATCAGTTTACTCACGACAACAAAGTAATTGGTATTGATACTGGAGCGGCGGAAGAGCAAAGTATTTCGCTTTTTGTGGATGAGCAATTTGCAACACAGCTTGCGCTACCAGCACCTACAAATGGCTCACCTAAAAAAGGCTTTTTAGGTCTGGCTGCATTAGGCTTTAAGCTTTTTAAAAGTGCTAAGGTCATTAAAGTAGTGCTTGCGGGGGCTTCTGTTGCAGGCTATGCGTGGTTATTTAGTATTGAATTTGCACTAATGCTAATTGGTTGCTTAGTCGTACACGAGTACGGCCATGTACGAGCAATGAAATACTTTGGCATAAAAACCAAAGGTATTTACTTAATCCCATTTGTAGGTGGGCTCGCTGTAAGTGACGACAAAATAACAACTCGTTGGCAAGATGTCGTTATATCATTAATGGGACCCGCATTTGGTTTAATTACCTCGGTACTGGGTGTCGTTTTATATTACGCCACCGAGATGGAAATATTTGCAGGTGTGGCAGTTCTTAGTGCGTTATTAAATTTATTTAACTTGTTACCTATTTTACCGCTTGATGGCGGGCATGTATTAAAAAGTATTAGCTTTTCAATGCGTTCATGGATTGGTTTAAGTGTATGTTTACTCGGTGTACTGTTTGGTTTATGGCTGAGCTACACATTTGGCTTAATGTTACTGGTATTCTTTTTTTTTGTAGGTGCGCTGGAAATTGTATTTGAATGGCGAGGCCGTCACTATTCACATTTAATGCCACTAGATAAATATGGCCAAGGTTTTTCAGCGGTTATGTATGCAATTGTAGTAGCTGGGCATGTAGCTGTAATGATGCACTTTGCCGATTCGGAAAATCCAATATTGAGCCTGCCGATGACTATTTTATCGAGCTAGTATTTTTATTTTTTCTAACTAAATAAGTTAGTTTTTTGCATTAATATTTTATTTCTCGACTTTTATGTTGATTTATTGTTAATTGAATTCTAGTGTAATATAAATTAGAACAATCTTAGCGGATCAACTGGATGTTATTTAGAAAGGAAGCTGTCGCTCAGCAAAGTGAGCGTTTAACTGGTGTGATTACGCTAGCACAACCACTATCAATAAAACTTATCGTATTTGTTTTGGTATGTATTGCGATTGTAGTGATAAGCTTTTTATTTACAGCAGAGTATTCCCGCAAGGAAACAGTACGGGGGTTTTTAATACCCAATAAAGGGATAATCCAAACCTTTGCTAGTCAAGGTGGTATGATTGAGCTGCTATGTGTACAAGAGGGTGATGCCGTTACTAAAGGTCAGCCGTTGGCGACCATTATTGTGCAGCAAAATAACAGCCAAGGCATAGCCTTGAGTACCCAGCTTGTTGAGCAGCTAAGTATGCAAATACAGTTGCTCAATGATGAGATAACACAAAACCTTACCCTACAAAAGCAAGAGTCACTTAACTTGCACGCGCAAAAACGTGCACTTACTAATGAGCAAGCTGCATTACAAAGTCAACTTGCTCTAGCTGATGAAAAATTAGGGCTACTTAACCGCCAACAAAGCAACCTTAATCAACTTAATAAAAATGGCTTTTTATCAAACATCGAGCGAGAGCAACAGCAGCAAGCCCTCTTAGATGCTAAGCAAGAAAAACAAAACCTAGCGCGCTTGCTTATGCAGCAAGAAAATCAATTAAGTCAACTTAGTTTTAATATTGCTAACGTGCCCCAGCAGTATACTTTGCGTATAAATAGTCTTAAGCGCCAACAAGCGGATATTCAAAACCAGCTCACACAAATTAAAAGTAACTATCAATATACCATAACAGCCAGTAACAGCGGTGTTGTTACTGGCATTCAAGTGGTTGAAGGCGAAACACTTACCCAAGCCAAACCACTGTTGCATATTATTCCCGAAGGCTCAGAGCTAGTAGCAGAGTTGCTGCTACCAACACGTTCAGCAGGCTTTATACAACTAGGTAACGATACGCGCCTGCGTTTTGATGCTTTCCCTTACCAGCGCTTTGGTTTTATTAACAGCAAAATTATCCGCATTGACAAAGCACTCATTACTCCAAACGAAGTGCGCTTACCTATTTCGCTACAAGAACCTGTATATCGCTTGCGTGCGACATTGAGTCAACAACAAATGCAGGCATATGGTAAGGCGTTTGAGCTGAGAAGCGGTATGTTGTTTGAGGCAGATATTATGTTGGAGCAGCGCACATTAATCGAGTGGTTACTCGAGCCACTGTACAGCCTAAAAGGGCGCGTAAGTTAAGTGTAGCGTTTTATAAAATAAAGAAAAATTTGAAAGTTTTGGTGGTTTGCTAAATGCAAACAACCGAAAAAGACGGCCAGCTTTAGTTAACTTTAGCGAGCAGCTAAAGCTAGCCTATTAACCGCTCACCTTTATTGAAGGGGAGCATATTAACAACCCGATGACTTAATTAAAAAGCATCGGATTTATGGAGTATAACATTATGCGTGAATTAAACGTAAATGAAATTAAAGACGTAAATGGTGGTAATCCTATAGTTGTAGCACTTATTGCTTATAGAATTTATAAAATAGTTAAAGCAGGAACGAAAGCTACGGCTGCTGCTACAGCTTTAGGCGGTGCTGGTGTTGTAGGTAACGAAGTTGGAAAAGCTTTAGCTAATTAATAAGGGACTAATTATGAGAGAGTTAACCAAGAAAGAGCAAAGTAATGTTAGTGGTGGTTTTCCTATATTAGGAGCTATAGCTGCTACTTTTATTGCAGGGGTTATTGTTGGCTATGCACATGAAAAGTACAAACAATACCAAAGTTCTAAAGAAACAAAACAAGCAGGGTGTGAACCGACCTGTTAACTAGCATATTTAGCTGAAAGAGGTAATAGAGTAGTTTTTTAAAGCTGCTCTAAAAATCCGCAGGAAAATGTATGAATAATATTCAAAAAATTATCTTATCTTTACTTTATATTTTATTAATTCATTTGATCTTTAATATTTATGAAAAAATAATAAGTCCTGATTTATATTATCCATTATATATAATATTTTTAATGATCCCATCTTATTATTTATATGAATATTTAAAAAATATTAGAAAATAAAACTACTTTAGTTTCGTTGGCAGTTACTAAGAGGAGTTTTATCGTAAAGGTTGAGGCTATTAATGATACTTTTTCAGCTAGACAGAGGGATTAGAAAGTATTTCTAATCTGAATACACGTGTCGCCAAAATAGATATTTTAGTTGTAATTATTGAGATAGCGTCATTTTTCATTTGTGCATACATATCTAGAAGAAAGTAAAACTATATAGAAAACTTCTTAGTTGTACTTCCATTCTGCCATTTTATTTATAGTGGTAATAATATTAACAACGGAAAATTTACCCTTTATCATGCAAGCTACAATAGAATTTAAAATAAACATGTCAGTTCCTCTAATTCTCCAATCCGAAATAGCTGAATGCGGCCTAGCCTCTGTGGCAATGGTGGCAAGCTATCACGGTCATAGGCTGGATATGCCAGCCATGCGTAAGCGCTTTTCGGCTAATTTAAAGGGGATGAACTTACAGCAACTGATTGAGCTAGGTGATAATTTAGGGCTAGCTAGCCGTGCGCTACAATGTCCGCTTGATGAAGTCCATAAACTACAAACTCCGTGTATTTTACATTGGGATATGAATCACTTTGTGGTGCTGACCAAAGTCTCTGGTAAAGGATCTTCAGCTAAGTTTGCTATAAACGACCCAGCTGTTGGTAAACGCAGTTTAAATAGTAATGAGTTTAGTAAACACTTTACCGGTATTTGTTTAGAGCTGACTCCAACCAGTCAGTTTGAAGCCAAACAAGAACAAGCACAGATGAAGTTTACCCAACTTTGGAGCTCAATGAAGGGCTTAAAAGCAGGGCTAATAAAACTGATTGCGTTGTCACTGGTATTGCAATTATTTGCTTTGATGACCCCTTATTATATGCAGTGGGTGGTGGATGAAGTACTCATTAGTTTTGATGAATCGTTATTAACGGTACTTGCCATGGGTTTTGCTCTGATTGCGATAATTTCAGTGGTGACTAATGCGGTACGAAGTTGGCTAATTTTACGGCTTTCGAGTTTGCTCAATATGCAAATGGGCGTGAATTTGCTCAGGCACTTATTGCGCTTGCCAATGAACTATTTTGAGTCCCGCCATATTGGCGATATTGTCTCGCGCTTTGGCTCATTAGCGCAAATACGGGAGCGCATAACTACAGGGTTTGTAGAAACACTGGTCGATGGCGTAATGGGCATTACCGTATTGATTATGATGCTAATTTATTCGCTAAAACTCACTGCGGTAGTTGTTGGTGCAATTGTACTGTATACTTTGGTACGTTTAGCGCTGTATCGTCCACTACATCAAGCCACCGAAGAAATGATTCAATCATCTGCCAAAGAGCAATCGAACTTTTTAGAAAATATTCGGGGTATGCAAACTATAAAATTGTTTGGTAATGAATCGCAGCGCCAAGGAATTTGGCAAAACCGTTATGCAGAGGTAATAAACAGTGAAATTCGTTTAGGGCGTTTAAACATTAGCTTTGATTCATTTAATAAACTGTTATTTGGCCTTGAAAATGTATTGGTGATTTACTTTGCTGCATTGCTAGTTATGAGCAATAGCTTATCTGTTGGTATGGTACTGGCGTTTATTGCTTATAAAAACCAGTTAACCAGCCGCTTTGCCAACTTAATTTAGCAAATTATTCAATTCAAAATGATGCGCTTACACTTAGACCGCATTGCAGATATAGCACTCACGAAACAAGAAGCTTATCGTGACGGTGGAATGGTCTATACAGGTGATGACGAAGGTAAAGTGAGAGGTCAGCTTACGCTCGAAAATATTTGCTTTAGTTACAGTGAAGAGCAAGTGCCGATTTTAAACAATGTTAATTTAACGCTGAATTCCGGTGACTCGATTGCGATTACGGGTCCGTCAGGTGCGGGTAAAACTACGTTGATGAAAATAATGCTAGGGTTATTACAGCCAACCTCAGGGACTGTGTTGCTTGATGGCAAAGATATTACTCAGCTTGGCCTTAAAAACTACCGCAAACAAATAGCTGCAGTAATGCAGGATGACACACTGTTAGCTGGCTCAATCGCTGATAACATCAGTTTTTTTGACCCACAGCCGAATTATTTAAAAATAGAGACGTGTGCTCGTCATGCGGCTATTCATGATGATATTACCAAAATGACTATGGGCTATAACTCATTAGTTGGGGACATGGGATCAAACTTATCGGGCGGGCAGGTACAGCGTTTACTTCTTGCTCGCGCATTGTATCAATCACCCTGCGTGTTGTTTATGGATGAAGCAACCAGCCATTTAGATAAGGATAACGAGGCGAAAATAAGTGAGCAAATTCAGCACTTACCCATCACACGGATTATGATTGCTCATCGCCAAGAAACTATTAATATGGCTGGCAAAGTCTATCATTTAAATGCAGGTGAATTAGTGGACTTAGGTCAGCAAGGTGAGAGTGCATAAAATAATCAAGGCGTTTGTATTACACGCCTTTTTATTATGTTTACAGTTAATAAAAGCTCAATACCAGCGATATAAATACCCCTGTTACAAATAGCTGCACTACACAAAACCCCATAATATCTTTTGCTTTTAAGCCTGCGATAGCAAGGACGGGTAATGCCCAAAAAGGTTGAATTAAATTGGTCCACGCATCGCCCCATGCAACAGCCATTGCAACGCGAGATATATCGGCACCTAGTTCTTGCGCTGCAGGTATTACAATAGGTGCTTGTACAGCCCATTGGCCACCGCCAGAGGGAGCAAACATATTAACGAGCCCTGCACTTATAAAACTAAAAAATGGCAAGCTATCGGCATCTGCTACGGCAATAAAGCCACGCGATATTTGCTGCGCTAAACCGCTATCAACCATTACCGCCATGATGCCGGCATAAAAAGGGAATTGAATAACAATGCCAGCCCCGCTTGGAATTGCTTGTTGCAGACTGTTAAGTAAATTATGGGGTGTTTGATGCAGCGTAATAGCTAAAAACAAAAATACGGCAATAACGCTATTAAGGTTTAAGTTTCCGCCAGCAATAAAAAAGTAATAACCTAAATATGCCAAACCTAATAAGCCAATTGTCATACCGAGTAGTTTACTTTGTTCTAAATGTTGGGCGGGTCTGGTTATTGTTGTGGGCTTAGGTGTTGTCTCTTGTAAAAGAGCTAGGTCGATATATACGCTTTCTTGCTCGCTTGGCAGCATATAGCGATTAACGAGCGGCATAATAATGAATAAACCAACTAATATGGCTATATTAAAGCCCGCAAATAAAGTGTGCTCTGTACTAATAATACCAATGCTGGCCTCTGAAAAGTGACTATCGGTTGCGATAGTTAAAGGAATCGAACCGGCTAATCCGCCATGCCATACAACAAAACCTGAGTAAGCGCTGGCTACTAATAATCGATAATCTACACGAGTATGTTTAGCAATTGCTTTGGCAAAAAGAGCACCAATAACTAAGCCAAATCCCCAATTTATCCAGCTCGCTAAAAGCGAAATAAGCGTTACCAATATAATTGCTTTAGGTGCTGTATTTGCGAGTGTTGCTAGTTTTTCTAATAACTTACTTATAGGTGGCGTACTTGCCAACATGTAGCCTGTAATTAACACTAGTAGCATTTGCATAGCAAAACTTAATAAGTTCCAAAATCCACCTCCCCACGCTTGTAATACTTCAATGTTGGTTGCGGTTGTAAATAAGCTCGCACTAATAAGAGTAATTATTGTAAGTAAAATTACAAATATAAAAGGGTCGGGAAGATAGCGCTCTACAATTTTAGTAAAAGGGCGGGCTATTTTATTAAGCATAAGCACAACTGTTTTGGTTATTATTTTAACGCTAATTAATCATGAAAAATCACCATTGGCAAACAGCATTTAGTCTTATATTTGTGGTTAAAAGCTTAAACATTGCTTAAAAGCATCGCTTACAGTAACGTACTGTTTATAGATAATTTACTAACGAAGACTTTGTATTATGCCGGTGATATTTAAAAGGCTAGCGTTACTTGTTCGCGCTCATATAGATCAGTTGAGTTGGCAAGCAGTGGCATTAGCTATTTTGACTCATATGCTATTAACATGGAGCTTACTATTTATAGCGAATGAGAAAGCGTTAACCTCGCTTACTACCTTTTTTTACTATTACACAGTAACAACATCAACAGTGGGATATGGTGACTTTAGTCCAACTACTGATCTTGGTCGTTGGGTGGTAGCATTAATACAAATTCCATTTGGTTTAGCTTTATTTGGTGTTTTGCTAGGAAAAGCAGGACAAACTGTTACTTACTTAATTAGGCGCGCTATGACTGGTGATAAAAACTTTGCCCACAGTAACCACCATATTATTATTTTTGGTTGGCACGACACTCGTACAAAAAAGATGATTGATTACATTTTGGCAGATACGAAACGTACTGACCGTCGTATTTTACTCGCGGTAACAGAGCAAATGGATCATCCTTTTTTAGCTAACGAAAGCGTTGATTTTGCACGTTTAACGAGTTTTACAAATTTAGCTGAACTAGAGCGGGTAGCTATTCGTAGTGCTGATAAGGTGATTATTGATGGTCAAGATGACGACCAGACATTTACGACAGCCCTGCGCATAAGTCGCTTAGTAAAAGATGATTGTCATATAAGTGCTCACTTTTTAGATGAAACTAAAGTTGAGATGATGTTAGAGCATTGCCAAAATGTAGAATGTAGTAGTGCAAAATCAGCTGAGATATTAGTACGCTCAATGCAAGATCCAGGTTCGAGCCGTGTGCAAGAGGAGCTGCTATCTACTTTGCACGGCGATACACAATTTAGCTTGAAAGTACCAAGTGGCTGCAAAGATATGGAGTTTGGTACTTTGTTTCATCATTTTAAGCTTGAGCATGATGCAATACTGTTAGGTGTTGCCCATAATTTAAGTGCGCAAAATATGGATTTAAACCCACCATTAGATTACAAAGTAAGTGAAGGCGATATTTTGCACTATATATCGGTAGATCGAGTATTAAGTAGTGAAGTAGACTGGTCGAGCCTAGAAAAATAATGAATGAAGTTGTATTTTTAATTGTTGTTTTAAGTGCTTACATATTACCTGTCGTTATTGTACTCAACAGTAAGCGTACACAGGGTCATGAAAAGAATGGCTGGCTAATGGGAATCATTATATTTTCTTGGTTAGGTTTAATGATGTACTTTACCATTGTGCCCAAGCATAGGCACAAAAAGAAAAAGGCTAAATAGAGTAGTTAGCCTTTATAGCCGTTTTAGTTGGAATAATTACTCTTCCAACTGTTTGAGTTTATGCTCAATTAGAGGGTCGTCAGGTAGAAGTTGCTGGGCGACTTCTAATAGCTGAATAGCATCATTAGGGTGCTCATCTTGGTGCTTAAGTGCCACATCTATTAATGGCTGAATATCAATTTTTGCTTGATGCTCTTGTACATACACTTCTTTTTCATCAGCTAAAATTTTATGCGCTGTACTCAATAATGCTAAACGATGGGGGGAGTCTGCATTAGCCGTATTGAGACTTTGATAATAATCTTCTTTTAAGCGTAAGGTTTTGGTTTGCAGGCGAAACTGTGCAATATCGATTTGCTGATGTTGAATGAAATCAACGGCTACTTGCTTATAAAACCCAAACTTATTCAAATATGTAGCGTGTGTGCCATGTCCCATACCAAATACTCGCAAGTGAGTTAACTGCTTATAGCGCTTGGCGTGCATTCGGTCTATACGATTAGTAGGATCGTAAATAATATAGCCTTGGGCATCTCCTAAATCTAGATCGTGATAATCTTGTTGCCAGTCAAACTGCTGAGCTATATCGGTACTAGAGCGGTCATCCCAGGGTACTAATTCTTTATTTTTAGTACTTACCGGGTGAAAGAACAGTACTTGGTTTAGCTTTAATAGTTTAGCAAAAGCGCCAACAGCAAATCCGCCACGGCTTAAGCCATAGCCTAATCGACAATTAAACGGCGTAAGTAATGTTGATAATTGCTCGAGAAAAAAGATTAAATTACGATTACGAAACCAATTACTTTTACCTAAATGCTGAAAAGCGATTACGTTTACGTTTTGTTTTTGAGCCAAGTGATAACCCCATGGTGCAAAATCAGGGTGAAGATCTTGCTCTTGCACGTTAGTGCCTGCGGGTGAAAAGGTAAAAAGCAGGGGCTTATTAACGTCAACAAAATCATACTTAACAAATACATCGCCGAGTAAATCACTACCCGTCATGGGTAATCGAGTTTGTTGCTCATTGCGCGGGAGAGTTAACCATTCATCTAACCAATACAGTAATTTCATTAATCCTCCAGCTATAAGTCAGCATAGATCATATCAAACTCAATGAAATTAGGTCAAACCGAGAGGGTGTTACTGCGCCATTTTGATTATTTCATCCCAGTCATTTTTAGTAACAGGCATTATTGATAGTCGTCCGCCTTTTTTAAGTGCGATTTCAGTAATGTTATTATTGGCTTTAATATCTTTAAGGCTAATTAATTTTTTTAAATGGCTTTGATAAGTAACTTCAACAACAACCCAGCGTGGTTTGTCGCTGGTGGCTTTTGCATCGTAATAGTCGCTACTTAAATCAAATTGAGTGGGGTCTGGGTAGGCTTCTTTTGTAACCTCGGCAATACCCGCTACACCTACGTGTTTACAGCTTGAATGGTAAATCATCACTGAATCACCGACCTTAACGCCATCACGCATGAAGTTTCGCGCTTGGTAATTACGCACGCCTTCCCAAAGAGTCGTTTGTTTTGGTGCGTTTTTTAAATCATCTAATGAAAACGCATCGGGTTCAGTTTTAAAAAGCCAGTAAGCCATAACAGTACTCCTAACAAAGATTTACATAGTTGTAGTCTATAGTATCATTAACTTATCTGGGGATTGAGGAAGAAATAATGAGCCAAGTATTAGATGATTTGTTGTCGCTATTATCACTTGAAGAAATTGAGAAAGGTTTGTACCGAGGGCAAAGCCAAGACTTAGGCTTTGGTGCTGTATTTGGCGGTCAGGTTATGGGGCAGGCACTTTCTGCCGCTAAAGAAACGCTACCCGAAGGGCGTATAGTTCACTCATTGCATTCTTACTTTTTACGCCCAGGCGATCCTGCTAAACCTATAGTTTATGATGTAGAAACTATTCGTGATGGGAAGAGCTTTAGTACTCGCCGAGTAAAAGCGATTCAGTACGGTAAACCGATTTTTTATATGACCGCATCATTTCAGGGTGAGGAAAATGGCTTATCGCATCAAGCAACAATGCCTGATGTACCCGCACCTGAAGATCTGCGTTCATCGCTTGAGTTTTATCAAGAAAATGCTGAGCATATTCCAGAGGTGATCCGTAATAAGTTTACGCGTGAAATGCCGATTGAAATGCGACCGGTTACTTTTCATAACCCGTTTAAACCAGAGGTTATTGAACCGGTAAAACATATTTGGTTTAAAGCTAATGGTGAGATGCCTGACGATCAACGCATTCATAATTATTTACTTGCTTATGCGTCTGACTTTGAGTTTTTACCAACTGCATTGCAGCCTCATGGTGTATCGTTTATGCAGCCAAATATGCAAGTAGCAACCATAGACCACGCAATGTGGTTTCATCGCCCGTTTAGAATGGATGATTGGATTTTGTATTCAATTGATAGTCCAAGTGCGAGCAATGGTTGTGGCTTGGTACGCGGGCAGTTTTTTGATCGCCAAGGCAACTTAGTTGCCTCAACAATGCAAGAAGGGGTTATGCGTCAGCGCTAACCACCTTCTATGGATTGAGTACTAGTTACACTGATCTTGTACTATATCGCTGATTGACTGCCAGACGCGTGCTGGCAGTAATGTTTTAAGGTGTGCATAGGTTTCACAAAGTTGTGTACTACCTACTAAGCCTTTATCACCTTCTGTTATTAATGATTCACCACGTAAGTTTTCAATAAAACTAACAAGTACTTTTTTGTCAAAAAACTCGGGTGTTTTAATACCATGCAGTGTGCCTAAACGTTGCGCTAACACTTGGCTTTCTCGCTCTAGCTCAGCTTTTTCAATGCCATCACTTGTTTGAATAAAACCAATCACAATAGCGTATCGTTGCAGAGTAAAGCTAAGTGCTCGCCCAAGCATTTCTAGCTTAGCTAAGCAGTCATTACCGTTTGTTATATGAATATTGTCACCATCAAACTCAATTAAGTTTTGATCTGCAAAGTTCGCTAAAATACGTGTTATGTAGTTTTCATCAAGAGGCTGCAAGTACCACTCTTTGGCAAATAACGGATAAAACGTTTTTACAAGTTGCTGGCATTGCTCAATGGTCGTGCTGTGTTGCTTAAATAAGTGCAACGCAATTAAGCTTGGTACTGCAAACAAGTGCAAAATATTGTTTCGGTAGTAATTAAACAATACTTTTTCTTTATCGCTAATCGTAATGATTTCGCCAAACTCATCACTTATTACCTCAAACTTATTAAGCTTTAATGCATGCGTTAGTAATTGCTCTGGCGTTTCGTCTGGGGCTGTTACTTTATCGCTGTAGCTAGCGTCGCGTTGTAAACGCAGGTAAAAATCAAGTTGTGCTAATAGCTTTGGTTTGCTCAATGCTTGTTTATCGTTAACCAGCAATATCATCGCTAGTAAGTTAACCGCATTAAGCGCTGCCGCATTATTAATTTTAACCATCACTTGGTCGGCAAGTTTAGTTACTTGTGGTGCTAACCATTGTGGCTTTTGTACATCAGTTGGGTGTATTGAGTCTCGCCAATCTGGTTGGTTATCGTTTAAATATTGGTTTATAGAGATTGGGTCACCAAAGTTTAAATTACCACGGCCGTAGTTTTTAAGGTTTTTGATTGCCTTAAAAATTCCAAAAATAGATTCGCCTTTTTTATCTTTACCATCTAGTTCTTTAAGATAAGTATTAATTTCCATTACATGCTCATAGCCAATATACACAGGAACAATAGATATAGGTCTGTCTATTCCGCGCAGCATGGCTTGTAAGGTCATTGAGAGCATGCCGGTTTTAGGCGGTAGCAAACGCCCAGTACGGCTTCGTCCACCTTCCGTATAAAATTTAACAGAGTAGCCTTTGATAAATAGCTGGCTTAAATACTCTTTAAATATGGCTGAGTAAAGCTTATTGCCGGCAAACGAGCGACGAATAAAAAATGCGCCTGAGCGTCTAAATATACCGCCAGCAGGGAAAAAGTTAAGATTTACACCCGCAGCAATATGCGGTGGCACTAAACCTAAATGATAAATAGAGTAGGTAAGCAGTAAGTAGTCCATGTGGCTACGATGACAAGGCATATAAATAATTTCATGGCCTTTATCGGTTAGCTCATGAATTTGTTCAGCATGTTTAATGTCTATACCGTTATAAAGCTTATTCCACAACCAGGTTAAAAACCTTTCAGCTACACGTATCATCGCCTCAGAGTAATTAGCCGCTATTTCATCAAGTAGCTTAAGTGCATTTTGGCGCGCTTCGGCTTGACTGATATTTTTAGCTTTAGCTTCATCTTGAATTGCTTTTTTTATTGTAGGTGATGCTAATAATGAATTAAATAATTGCTCGCGAGAGGGCATTTTAGGGCCCGTAGCTGCAAGTTTTTGACGCTTAAAATGTACACGTGCAACACGTAACAACTTATGTGGTAATTCACTTACGTCTGCTTTCTCATTCACTAACAGCGATAAGTCGAGAGGCTGACTAAAGCGAATAAAGTTATCGCGACCTGAAAACAACACGACAAAAATCTTTCTAAACCAGCTAGGAGTTAGGGAGTGCGTGATTAAAGTGCGCAATCCTGGCTTTTCTTTGCCTGGGTCGCGTCCCCATAAAATAGTTACCGGAACAACTTGTACATTTTGCTGTCCGCTTTGTATGAGGTACTCAATAATTTGCTTACCTTGAGCTAAAGCATTGGTTGGCTTAGCTTCATCACCAAACAGTGGCGGCGGGTTTTTAATGCCAATAAAGCGGTCTAAATTTTGGTTGCCTAATACTTGCTCTTCGGTTGGACTAGGTAGGCCATTTTTTTTACAAGCATGTGCAAGGGCGGCTAAATCAAATCGCGAATTTAGGCGCACTATATAAAATGTAGGATACTCAGGGTTTAGATCATACTGTTTAATAGGATTTTCTGGCAGCACTTTGCTTTTCACAAATAAGCGGCTAAATCCAGCAGACATAACATTTAAACAATAATTAAAAATACGCATCGACTCACCATATTGAGAGTATTATACCAATCCGCAATAATACTTAATCATTTTGCGGGGCTAAACGTGTCGCTACCTGCGTTAAAAAATTCTCATTTAGAACAACTAAATAGCGAGTTTTTTGCCTAGCTATCAACACGTTTTTCCAGCCTCAAAATAGCTCACTTTATTAAGCGAATTGATATTAAAGGCAAAATTAGCGCAGTAGGATACCATAATATCTAAAAATCACTTAGTTTGCGTAATTAAGGTGTTAACTTGTTTATTGACTAGCAAGTAGGGCTATTAGTTCAAGTATAGCGAGTAAGCATTTATGGACGCTTATTTAATCAAATTTACAGCCATTGTATTGTTTCTAAATAGTTGTTGCATTTATCACCAATACCTCTATAATACGCAGGCTTTCAAAATTCCTCTGGGAATTAGAAAGGATAAATTAAGCTTGGATTTCAAGCTAATAAACAGGAGTTCCGATTTGGAACTCAACGTAGATATAATCAAACAGCCGGCATCTTAAGTTTTAAGATTGTTTCGGTCGTTTTTTTATGCTCTTTTATATGCTCTTTATATTGAGGTTAAGAATGTCAAATCAACGCATTCGTATTCGCCTAAAAGCTTTTGACCACCGTTTGATTGACCAATCAACGGCAGAAATCGTGGAAACTGCGAAACGCACTGGCGCACAAGTACGTGGACCAATTCCACTACCTACACGCTTTGAACGTTTTACTGTACTAACTTCACCGCACGTTAATAAAGATGCGCGTGATCAGTACGAGATCCGCACCCATAAACGTCTGATTGACATCGTAGAACCAACTGACAAGACTGTAGACGCGCTTATGCGTTTAGATCTTGCTGCTGGTGTTGATGTTCAAATCAGCCTGGGTTAATCGAAAGATTAGAGAGGTTTTAGGAAAATGGCATTAGGTCTAGTCGGTCGTAAAGTGGGTATGACACGAATCTTCACTGAAGATGGTGTATCTATCCCTGTGACAGTTATTGAAGCGACACCTAACCGCATTGCTCAGATCAAATCTGACGCAACAGACGGTTATAACGCGCTTCAAGTAACCGCAGGCACTAAAAAAGCAAGTCGTGTAAACAAAGCTAAAGCGGGTCATTTCGCTAAAGCTGGTGTTGAAGCGGGTCGCGGTCTGTGGGAATTCCGCCTTAACGGTGGTGAAGGCGATTTTGAAGTAGGCGCTGAGCTTACTGTTGAATTATTCAACGAAATCAACAAGGTTGACGTAACCGGTACTTCTAAAGGTAAAGGTTTCCAAGGTGGTGTTAAGCGCTGGAATTTCAGCATGCAAGACGCTACACATGGTAACTCTCTATCTCACCGTGCTCCTGGTTCAATCGGTCAAAACCAATCACCTGGTAAGGTGTTTAAAGGTAAGAAAATGGCCGGTCATATGGGTGCTGAGCGTGTAACGACTCAAAACTTAGAACTAGTTCGCGTTGACGCTGAGCGTAATTTGCTTTTAGTTAAGGGTGCAGTACCTGGAGCTATTGGCGGTGACGTTATCGTTAAACCAGCTGTTAAAGCATAAGTCCTGGAGATTTAGTGATGGAATTAGCAATTAAAGACGCTTCTGGCGGTCTTGAAGTTTCTGAAGCTACTTTTGGACGTGAGTTTAACGAAGCATTAGTACATCAAGTAGTTGTTGCATACGCAGCAGGCGCTCGTCAAGGTACTCGTGCTCAGAAGACACGTTCTGAAGTAAGCGGTGGTGGTAAAAAACCATGGGCTCAAAAAGGTACTGGCCGTGCACGTGCCGGTACAATCCGTAGCCCAATTTGGCGTTCAGGTGGCGTTAGCTTTGCAGCTAAACCACAAGACCACAGCCAAAAAGTAAACCGTAAAATGTACCGTGGTGCGATTAAAAGCATCTTATCTGAATTAGTTCGTCAAGAGCGTTTAATCGTTGTTGAAAGTTTTGCTCTAGCAGCACCAAAAACTAAAGAACTAGTTGCTAAGCTTAAAGAACTTGAGCTTAAAGATGTTCTTATCGTGACTGAAGAAGTAGATGAAAATCTTTTCTTATCGGCACGTAACCTTTATAAGGTTGACACGCGTGATGTAGCTGGTATCGATCCTGTAAGCTTAATTGCTTTCGATAAGGTACTTATTACAGCCGCTGCTGTTAAGCAACTTGAGGAGGCGCTAGCATGATTCGCGAAGAACGTCTTTTAAAAGTGATCCTTGCTCCACATATCTCTGAAAAAAGCACAATTGCTGCTGAAGAAAACAATACTATTGTTTTCAAAGTAGTAAATGACGCAACTAAAGCTGAAATTAAAGTAGCAGTTGAGAAGCTTTTTGAAGTAGAAGTAACTGGTGTTCGCACACTTAACGTTAAGGGTAAAACAAAACGTACTGGCGCACGTTTCGGTCGTCGTAGCGACTGGAAGAAAGCTTACGTTACTCTTAAAGAAGGCAGCGAGCTAGACTTTGTCGGCGGCGCCGAGTAATAAGGGGATAGAATTATGGCACTTCAAAAGTGTAAGCCTACTTCTGCGGGCCGTCGTCACCTAGTTAAAGTGGTTAACTCTGATCTACATAAGGGTAAGCCATACGCACCACTTTTAGAGAAAAACTCTAAATCAGGTGGTCGTAATAACAATGGTCGTATTACGGTTCGTCATATCGGTGGTGGTCATAAACAACACTACCGTTTAATCGATTTTAAACGTACTAAAGATGGCATTCCAGCTACTGTTGAACGTTTAGAATACGATCCAAATCGTAGCGCAAACATCGCTCTTGTATTATATGCAGACGGTGAGCGTCGTTACATTATCGCACCTAAAGGCTTAAAAGCTGGCGATGCAATCCAGTCTGGTGTTGATGCACCAATCAAACCTGGTAATGCATTACCAATGCGTAATATGCCTGTAGGTTCGACTGTTCACAACGTAGAATTAAAACCAGGTAAAGGTGCTCAAATAGCACGTTCTGCTGGTGCATACGTTCAAATCCTTGCTCGTGATGGTCAATATGTAACATTACGTCTTCGTTCAGGCGAAGTTCGTAAAGTTGAATCTGATTGTCGTGCGACTCTAGGTGAAGTAGGCAATGCTGAGCATATGCTTCGTTCACTTGGTAAAGCAGGTGCAAATCGCTGGCGTGGTATTCGTCCGACAGTTCGTGGTGTTGCCATGAACCCGGTAGATCACCCACACGGTGGTGGTGAAGGTCGTACATCTGGTGGTCGTCATCCTGTGTCTCCATGGGGTAAACCGACTAAAGGTGCGAAGACGCGTAAGAACAAGCGTACGGATAAATTTATAGTACGTCGTCGTACTAAGTAATATTGAGGAATAGCCATGCCACGCTCTCTCAAGAAGGGTCCTTTTATAGACCTACACTTGCTGAAGAAGGTAGAGAAAGCTTTGGAAAGCGGTGAGAAAAAGCCAATTAAAACTTGGAGCCGTCGTTCAATGATCATACCTAACATGATCGGATTGACCATTGCTGTCCATAATGGTCGCCAGCACGTACCAGTTTTCGTTTCTGACGAAATGATCGGTCACAAACTAGGTGAATTTGCACCAACTCGCACTTACCGTGGCCATGCTGCGGATAAGAAAGCGAAGAAACGATAAGAGGGGAAGATAAATGCAAGCATTAGCTAAACATAAATTCGCCTCTGGTTCGGCGCAAAAAGCACGTCTAGTTGCAGATCAGATCCGCGGGTTACCTGTAGATCGCGCACTAGAAATCCTGGCGTACAGCCCTAAGAAAGCCGCTGTATTAGTTAAGAAAGTACTTGAGTCTGCTATTGCTAACGCAGAGCATAACGAAGGTGCTGACATTGATGAGCTTCGTATAACAACGATCTTTGTGGACGATGGTCCTACAATGAAACGTATTATGCCTCGTGCTAAAGGACGCGCAGACCGCATCCTTAAGCGTACAAGCCATATCACTGTTATGGTTTCAGATAGCTAGGAGTATAAGTAATGGGACAAAAAGTTCATCCTACTGGTATTCGCCTAGGTATATCTAAACCTTGGGTTTCTACCTGGTACGCGAGTTCAAAAGATTTCTCTGCACAGCTTTTTGGCGATCACAAAGTTCGTACATTCCTTACAAAGGAATTGAAAACGGCTTCTGTGTCTAAAATCGTTATTGAGCGTCCAGCAAAATCAATCCGAGTAACAATCCACACGGCTCGTCCGGGTGTTGTTATCGGTAAAAAAGGCGAAGACGTAGAAAAATTACGTCAAGCGGTAACTAAAATCGCTGGTGTACCTGCTCAGATTAATATCTCTGAAGTACGTAAACCAGAACTAGATGCACAACTAGTAGCAGACGGCATTGCCTCTCAACTAGAACGTCGTGTTATGTTCCGTCGCGCTATGAAGCGTTCGGTACAAAATGCAATGCGCATCGGTTCTAAAGGGATTAAAGTTGAAGTTAGCGGTCGTCTTGGCGGCGCTGAAATCGCACGTTCAGAATGGTATCGTGAAGGTCGTGTACCTCTACATACTCTTCGTGCTGATATCGATTACGCAACTTCTGAAGCCTTAACCACTTATGGTATCATTGGTGTTAAAGTTTGGATCTTCAAAGGCGAAGTTATTGGTGGTTTACCACTAGTACAAGAGCAAGAGAAGCCAGCTAAACGCGCACCAAAGAAAGCCAAGAAAAGTGCTAAGTAGAGGTAGCGACTAATGTTACAGCCAAAACGTACAAAATTCCGTAAAATGCACAAAGGCCGCAACCGCGGTTTAGCGCAAAACGGTAACAAAGTAAGCTTCGGTACTTTCGGATTGAAAGCAACTGGCCGTGGCCGTATGACTGCTCGTCAAATCGAAGCAGCTCGTCGTGCTATGACGCGTCACGTGAAACGTCAAGGTAAAATCTGGATTCGTGTCTTCCCTGACAAACCGATTACAGAAAAACCTCTTGAAGTTCGTATGGGTAAAGGTAAAGGTTCTGTTGAATATTGGGTTGCTGAAATTCAGCCTGGTAAAGTACTTTACGAAATGGAAGGTGTTTCAGAAGAGCTTGCTCGTGAAGCATTCGACCTTGCTGCTCGTAAATTGCCATTCAAAACAACTTTCGTAACTCGGACGGTAATGTGATGAAAGCTAGCGAACTAAAAGACAAAAGCGTAGAAGAGCTTAATGCTGAACTTCTAGGACTACTTCGTGAGCAATTTAATATGCGCATGCAAGCTAGCACTGGTCAGTTAGCTCAGACACACACGCTAAGAACAGTACGCCGCGATATCGCGCGTGTAAAAACAGTTATTAACCAGAAGGCAGGTCAATAATGAGCGATAAAATTCGTACTCTTCAAGGCCGTGTAATCAGCGACAAGATGGAAAAATCTTTCACTATCGCTATCGCACGTTACGTGAAGCACCCAATCTATGGGAAATTCATTAAACGTACGACTAAGTTACACGTACATGACGAAAATAACACAGCAAAAGCGGGTGACGTAGTTACTATCCGTGAATGCGCACCAATTTCTAAGAATAAATCTTGGACTTTAGTAGACGTTATTTCTAGTCCAAAACAAGCTTAATTTTTTAATTAAGTTAGTTTTGTAAAAAAGCCCCGGCATTAGCTGGGGCTTTTTGTATTTAAAGCTGCTGTAAATTGCGTACAAAGTTGAGCGTACTTACTTGAATTCAGCCCTTTCACCTGAAAATATGAAAGGTATTTAGGGAGTGGCTGGAGTTTCGTGTAGCAGTTATGTTTTGTTAGTAGGGTTGGCTGCTGGAGCAGAAAAATAAGATAATAAGGCTTCATATTTCAGTTACTTTAACGCATGCATTTAGTTGTCTAATTAGTGGTGTTACTTTTCTTTTACTGTCTTCTAGCCAAAAAATTCACTTACCTTATTTGATTGTAATGATACAGTTTCAAAGTATCGAAAAATAGATATCCAAATACCGCTTTGATTATAAGTTTATCCGGTTTTTTTATGCCTGAAACTTCAATTTATCGCCTTAAATTAATATTCTGGTATGATTAGCAAATATGCGCTTTTGAATGAATTTTTGAGGTAGTAATGACGCGTAGTTTTGAATTTCATTTAACTGATGAAGTAGCCACGGTCTCAATGGGTAACCGTGTTGCTGATATTATCGAGCAAGGTGCGGTGATTTATTTGCATGGTGATTTGGGTGCGGGTAAGACAACGTTTACACGAGGTGTGGTACATGGTTTTGGCCATACAGGTAAGGTTAAAAGTCCAACATATACACTTGTAGAACCTTATGAACTCGAACGCGCAAATGTTTATCACTTTGATTTGTACCGCTTAGGTGATCCTGAAGAACTTGAATACATGGGAATACGTGATTATTTTTCACCAGATGCAATTTGTGTTGTTGAATGGCCAGAAAAGGGTGGCGAATTTATTCCTGTGCCTGATTTAGATATTACTCTAAGCTATGTGGGTAACGAGCGTAAAATTGTTATTAATAGTGCTAGTGAGCGCGGTGTAGCAATTGTCGAAAAACTAAATAACAAATAATAATATAGTTAAGGCAGTAATTATCAAATGAGCCGAGGTGTAGTTAAACTCTTTATTTACCTTATGGTTATTACCATAAGCTTGCCGCTGTGGGCTAAAAATACAATCAATAGTGCACGTGTTTGGCCATCCCCAGATAGTACGCGTGTAGTATTTGATTTAAATGATAAACCCGACTTTAGCTATTTTATGCTTAAAAACCCTAGCCGTTTGGTGATTGATTTAGAAAATACCAGCGAGTTAAAAATACTACCTGGTGTGCCACCAAAACATCAAATAGTAAGTAAATTACGTTACTCAAAACCTAAAAATAAACAAAGCGTACGTTTAGTGTTTGAGTTAAGTACACCAGTAAAGCCCGTTGTATTTGCTTTAGCGCCTACAGGCCCTTATAAAAATAGACTTGTTGTTGATTTATACAATAAAAGCCAAGCTGCTGTAGTTGTCTCTCCAGCTCAAACTGCAGCCAAAAACCGCCAACTAAGCCAAGAACGCGATATTGTTATTGCAATTGATGCGGGCCATGGCGGTGAAGATCCCGGTTCAATTGGGCCCTCTGGTACGTACGAAAAAACGGTAACACTGCAAATTGCAAAACGTTTAGAGCGTATGATTGATGGTGAACGCGGAATGATTTCGCGTATGGTACGAAGCGGTGACTATTTTGTAAAATTAAATACCCGTACTAATCGAGCTCGTGAGAAAAAGGCTGACTTTTTTGTTTCTATTCACGCGGATGCATTTACAAGCCCTGGGCCAAATGGTGCTTCTGTTTGGGTTTTGTCATTAAGGCGAGCTAATTCAGAAATAGGTAAATGGATAGAAGATAAGGAAAAGCATTCTGAGCTTTTAGGTGGTGCTGCCGACGTAATGAAAGATGCCGCTAACGAAAAATACTTAGCACAGGCGCTGCTTGATATGTCGATGGACCACTCTATGAAAACCGGCTTAAATGTAGCCGACGAAGTGGTTAAAGAGCTACGTAAAGTGGCTAAGCTCCATAAAAAAGATCCGCAACATGCGAGTCTCGCTGTACTTAAATCACCAGATATTCCGTCTATTTTAGTAGAAACAGGGTTTATATCTAACCCGCGTGAGGAAAAGCTACTTAAAAGCGCTAATCATCAAGAGCGTTTGGCTAAAGCTATATTTACTTCAATTAAAAATTATTATTTAAAAAATCCACCCGATGATTCTTTATTTGCAAAATTAAAATCGCAATACCCAACAAAACATAAAGTCCGCCCGGGTGAGTCTTTAAGTATGTTGGCGAGTCGCTATGGCATTACGGTCACTAAATTAAAACAAGTTAATAAGCTTAGCTCTAATACTTTATTTATTGGGCAAGAGCTCGATATACCGCAAAGCTAAATCATCACTAAAATATATCTGTTAGGAAATTAATGAATATTGAAATATTACCCGCGCGTTTAGCTAACCAAATTGCCGCAGGCGAAGTGGTAGAGCGTCCTGCGTCGGTAGTAAAAGAGTTGGTCGAAAACAGTTTAGATGCTGGTGCTACACGTATTCAAATAGATATAGAGCGTGGTGGTCATAAGCTTATTCGTATTCGCGACAACGGCTCAGGGATAAGTAAAGATGAGCTAACGCTTGCACTTTCTCGCCATGCTACCAGTAAATTAAAGTCGCTTGATGATCTCGAAAATATTTGTTCACTTGGTTTTAGAGGCGAAGCGCTTGCGTCAATTAGCTCTGTATCGCGTTTAACGCTGAGCTCAAAACCAAAAGATCAAGAAGCTGCTTGGCAAGCATTTGCAGAAGGTCGCGATATGGCCGTGCAAGTAAAACCAGTAGCGCACCCTGATGGCACAACCATTGAAGTAAAAGATTTATTTTTTAACACCCCAGCTCGTCGTAAATTCTTGCGTACCGAAAAAACTGAATTTAGCCATATTGATGAGTTGATAAAGCGTATTGCGCTTAGTCGCTTTGATGTCTCTATTACACTAACTCACAACGAAAAAGTAGTAAGGCAGTATCGTGCGAAGACAGATCCCTCTCAGGCTATTACACGTGTAGCGCAAGTTGCAGGTAAGGCTTTTGCTGAGCAAGGTTTGCATATTCAATCAGGAGAGGGTGGCTTACAGCTGCATGGTTGGGTGCTACCTGTAGGTTCAGCTAATACTACTCAGTATACTTATGTGAATAATCGTATGATGCGCGATAAGCTTATTTTGCATGCTATACGCCAGGCATTTGAAGAAGTAAGCGGAACACAAGAATTACCCGGTTTTGTCATTTATATTGATATAGACCCACGACAGGTTGATGTAAATGTGCACCCTGCTAAGCATGAAGTGCGCTTTCATCAAGGGCGCTTAATTCATGATTTTATATTGCAAGCCATTAAGCAGGTAGTAGTACCACTGCAAGGCGAATTTAGTAACGAACCTGTGAACACCGAAACTGAGTCCGTGCCAGCGTTCATGGGAACAACGCATAGCACTGCTAATAATATTCAGAGCGAAGCCGTGTTTGATTATCCTAAATCACAATTACAGCCCTCTTATTCTGGAAGTGCTGGTAGCTCATCATCAGGCGCTAGAACGGGCGGAGGTAATGGGGGATATCGGGCTACACCAAATACGAGTCACCATGATGTAAATGCTTTCTATCAAGGTGTCAGTGAGCAACACGCTGCGCATTTTGACAATGTAACAAATTTACCAACAACACAAAACGAGGTAGAGTCTGCTAGGAATGTTTTACAGGCTGTTTCTATTATTAGTGTTAGTGAAGGTATGTGTGTATTTAGTGAAGAGCAGCAATTGTATTGCTCACATTTTAAATATGCATTAGTTGATGACTGGCATAATCAAATTAAAGAGTTTGGCAGTTTAGAAGGGAAAGCTCTTTTGTTACCTGTACGAGTAAATCTAGAAAAAGAAGATTGCTTGCTTATAGAGGCCCAACAATCGTGGTTTACCTTACTTGGTTTTGAACTGGTAATAGAAAAACAGTTTGTAATGGTTAAAAAATTACCAACGTGTTTATATTTACTTGATGTAAGTGCAGCGGTAGGTGAGCTACTTAATGCATGTAAAGCACAGCTTGCAAATATAGAAAATTGGTTAGAGTGGCAAATGAACTGTGTCCCGACCCGGTTTTATTTAAGCAATGTGTTTTTAGCGCAACAAATGCGCTTACAAAATAATCCGCAAACTATTGAACGCTTGCGCGCAAAAGCAGTTAAAATAGAGCTAAATCACTATTTAATGCAATTAGATTAAGGTATCAGTGTTGAGTAATTTACCAGTCATATTTTTAATGGGTCCAACTGCTGCGGGTAAAACAGCATTGGCAATCTCACTGTGCGAGCATTTAAATACAGAAATAATCAGCGTTGATTCAGCGTTAGTGTATAAAGATATGAACATTGGTACTGCAAAACCCGATGCCGAAGAACTAGCTAAAGCTCCACATCATCTGATTGACTTACTTGACCCGAGTGAAACATATTCAGTGGCTGATTTTAGGCGCGATGCAGTACAAAAAATTGACGAATTTCATAGACAAGGTAAAGTGCCTGTATTGGTTGGAGGTACAATGTTGTACTTCAAATCTTTAATTGAAGGTTTATCACCATTACCTGAAGCAGATACAGCGATAAGAGCAGAAATAGAAGCGCAAGCTGAAGAATTTGGCTGGCCTCATTTATATAAAGAATTAGCTAAAGTTGACCCAAAAGCAGCCGAAAAAATAAGTGAAAATGATTCACAAAGAATTAATCGAGCTTTAGAGGTTTATAAGTTAACTGGTAAGACCATGACTGAGTTGCAAAAGCAAAAACAGCCGGCTTTACCTTATACTTTTCATCAATTTGCGATTGCACCGCAAGAACGCAGCGAATTACACCGCCGAATTGAAGAAAGGTTTAAAATAATGATTGATCAGGGGTTTGAAAATGAAGTTTCGACCCTATATCTACGTAAGGATTTACACCCCAATATGCCTTCTATTCGTTGTGTTGGTTATAGACAAATGTGGGATTACCTTGCGGGTGAAACAAACCATGATGAAATGGTTTTTCGTGGCATCGCAGCAACACGTCAATTGGCAAAACGTCAGTTAACGTGGCTTCGTAGTTGGCCTGATGTTACTTGGTTAACAACGGGTGACGAAGAAAACTTGCATCGTGTAGTAAGTTCGCTAAGCTAGTAGTAGTTGAATATTATTTAGTTTAATTAAATAAGTTCAGCCACTTAATTATAATAACACCTAGAACGAAGGAATAATAACATGGCAAAAGGCCAATCGTTACAAGACCCATTTTTGAATGCACTACGTCGTGAGCGCATTCCAGTATCAATCTTTTTGGTAAATGGCATAAAATTACAAGGCAAAATTCAGTCATTTGACCAATTTGTTATTTTACTAGAGAACACAGTAAATCAAATGGTTTATAAGCATGCAATTTCAACAGTTGTCCCTGCTCGCGCAGTTAACTTCCAAGCAGTTCAAGGGAGTGAAGACACTGAAGAGGCAGAAGCTGGAAACTTTTAATTAGGAGCATAATGTTTGTTTGACCGCTATGAATCCGGCGAACATGCAATTTTAGTTCATATCGACTTGCCTAAGGAAGGAGATCGTGAAGATCTTCATGAATTAGAAATGTTGGTATCTTCTGCTGGTGTTAGTAGTTTGGCGGTTGTGCAAGGCAGCCGTCAAGCACCACATCCGAAACTATTCGTCGGTACCGGTAAAGCAGAAGAAATAGCTGAGATTGTTAAAATCCACAATGCAGATGTCGTAATTTTTAATCATCAACTCAGACCATCACAAGAGCGTAATTTAGAGCGTGTTTGTCAGTGTCGCGTGCTTGATAGAACGACACTAATTCTTGATATTTTTGCCCAACGTGCACGCACCCATGAGGGTAAGCTGCAAGTTGAACTGGCACAACTTCGCCATATGTCGACTCGATTAATTCGAGGCTGGACCCATCTGGAACGCCAAAAAGGCGGGATTGGTTTACGTGGACCTGGTGAAACCCAACTTGAAACGGACAGACGATTACTTCGTGCTCGTATTCAAAATATCCGTGCGCGTTTAGCTAAAGTAGCGGTGCAGCGCGAACAAGGTAGGCGAGCTCGTACACGTAACGAAATCCCTACGGTATCGTTAGTTGGCTATACCAATGCGGGTAAATCTACATTATTTAATCGAATTACAAACTCAGATGTATACGCAGCCGATCAGTTGTTTGCAACGCTTGACCCTACTTTACGTAAGCTTGAGTTAGGTGATGTTGGTCCTGTTATTTTGGCTGATACAGTGGGCTTTATTCGTCATTTACCGCATGACTTAGTTGCTGCTTTTAAAGCTACACTAACAGAAACCCGTGAAGCTGATTTACAGTTGCATGTAATTGATGCAGCAGACTCTCGTCTTCAAGAAAATATTGAACAAGTACAATCGGTGCTTAAAGAAATTGAAGCCGATGAAGTACCACAGTTATTAATTTATAATAAAATTGATGCGCTGGATAATGTAAGCCCACGTATTGATCGCGATGACGAAGGCCAACCTATAAGAGTATGGCTTAGTGCTCAGACTGGTGAAGGGTGTGAACTACTTAGTGAGGCTATTAGTGAGCTACTTGCTAAGAAGATGTTTAACGAAACATTATTTCTTACGCCATTATATGGTCGCTTAAGAGCTGCATTGTTTAGTTTAAATGCAGTACATGAAGAGCGATTTGATGAGCAAGGTAATTGGCTGTTAGATGTTAGAATGCCAATGGTTGAGTGGAATCGTTTAATTAAAGAATTTGGTCCTGAAATTGCTGGTTTTATCTACCAAGATTAAAAATTGACGTTTTAATGTCGGTTTTTGTATGAGAAACGCGGTAGATTTGTTAGATTTAACACAATTTCCTAATTTATTTAGATAACAATGGAGTATAGCTATGGCCTGGAATGAACCGGGTAATAATGGCAATGACAAAGATCCGTGGAATAATAAAGGCGGACGTGATCAAGGCCCACCTGATTTAGACGAGGTGTTCCGCAAGTTTAGTAACAAGTTCGGCGGCTTATTTGGCGGGAAAAAATCCGGCAATGGTAGCGGCGGTGGACTTGGCGGAGCCGGTATTTCATTCATACTTATTATCGCCATTATTGTATGGGCGTTAAGTGGTATTTATACGGTTAAAGAAGCCGAGCGTGGTGTGGTTCTTCAATTTGGTAAATATGACCGAATTGCTGATCCTGGTCTGCGTTGGAAAATGACATTCATTGAAACGGTAATCCCAGTAGATATTGAAGCAGTTCGTTCATTATCGGCTTCTGGTTTTATGCTTACTGAAGACGAAAACGTAGTAAGCGTTGAGTTTCAGGTGCAGTACCGCGTTATTGACCCATACCTTTATCAATTTAGCGTAACTAACGCTGATAGTAGCTTAGAAGAAGCGCTTGATAGTGCATTACGCTATGTTGTGGGCCATGCAAAAATGGACCAAGTATTAACTAACGGCCGTGAGGTTGTTCGTCAAAATACATGGGATGAGCTTAATAAGATCATCGAACCATATAACTTAGGCTTAATTGTGACTGACGTGAACTTTAAAGATTCTCGTCCGCCAACTGAAGTTAAAGATGCATTTGATGATGCGATTGCTGCACAAGAAGATGAAGAACGTTTCATCCGTGAAGCAGAAGCATATGCTCGTGAAATTGAACCGCGTGCTCGTGGTCAAGTAACGCGTATGACTCAAGAAGCTGAAGGTTACCAAGAACGTATTACATTAGAAGCGCAAGGTGAGGTAGCTCGCTTTGAAAAGCTATTACCTGAATATCAAGCAGCTAAAGAAGTTACTCGTGAGCGCTTATACATCGATGCAATGGAAGAAGTGTTAGGTAGCAGCTCTAAAGTACTGGTTGATGTGAAAGGCGGTAATAACATGATTTATTTACCACTTGATAAGATCATGGATAAGCAAGGGACAGCAACACGCGTTGCACTTCCAAGTTCAAGTGATATTCAAGATTTACGTAATAAGGTAAATACGTCACGCAATAGCTCTGTTAACAGTGGTAATGACCGCTTTAACAACGACCGCTTTAATGATGGGAGATAATCATAATGAAAAACTTTAGTTTAGTAATACTATTAGCTGCCATTGTTATGTCTTTCTCGTCGGTATTTGTTGTACCTGAAGGGCAAAAAGCAATTGTAATGTTATTCAGTAAAGTACAAAAAGATAGCGACGATAAAGCGATTGTATATGGTCCAGGCCTGCAATTTAAGGTGCCATTTTTTAGCCAAGTGCGTCGCATTGATGCACGTATTCAAACGCTAGATGGCGCACCAGACCGCTTTGTTACTAGTGAGAAAAAAGACTTAATAGTTGATTCGTTTGTAAAATGGCGCGTTAACGACTTTAGTGCTTTTTACTTACGTGCCCGTGGTGATAAGCAATATGCTGAAACGCTACTTAAGCAAAAAGTAAACAATGGTCTTCGTACAAACTTTGGTACACGTACAATTCGCGAAATTGTATCAGGTGAGCGTAGCGAGTTAATGGAAGAAGCGTTAGTACAAGCTTCTGAAAGCGCGCGTGAGCTAGGAATTGAAGTGTTAGACGTACGTGTTAAGCAAATTAACCTACCACAAGAAGTAAGTAGCTCTATTTACCAACGTATGCGCGCTGAGCGTACTGCTGTTGCAAAAGAGCATCGTTCTGAAGGTCAGGAAAAAGCCGAGACTATTCGTGCGGGTGTTGACCGTCGTGTAACAGTAATGCTTGCCGATGCAGAGCGTAATGCGCGTTCTGTACGTGGTCAAGGTGATGCTGATGCCGCAGGTATTTATGCCAATGCGTATAACAAGGACCCTGAGTTCTTTAGTTTTGTACGTTCGCTTGAAGCTTACAAAAAGACTTTTAAAAATAAGCAAGACGTTATGGTGCTTTCACCAGATAGCGACTTCTTCCAATATATGAAAGGTGCTAAAGCTCAATAAGCTTCACCTTAATTATTTAAAAGTTAAAAAGCCTCGCATTTGCGGTAACACCATTCAGTTAAGCATGTTTTGACTTAATGGTGTACCGAGTTTTTGAAATTCGAACGGTCCTACTTTTGGGCCGTTTTCTTTTTTCTGGAAGAATATAACGTTTCACTCGCTCTCG
>NZ_JADYXB010000041.1:0-31102 GCF_015864485.1 Pseudoalteromonas sp. SWN166 | reverse complement strand
TTTCTTCTTGTGTCAGCTGTTTATATTTCATTAAAGCAATTTCCTTTGGCGAGAAAATGGCCGAATTATAACAGCTGGCCATCTAATCTGAGAAATTGCACTTATTATCCGAATTTAGGAAATATTGCCGTTAGGTATTTCACACCCTTTATGCGGTGAGTTACTAAAAGTAGCTAAACAGGCGCTTATAGATGTTATTGATTCAAATAATGCACTTTATACTGAGCTCGATACAGATCGCTTTTTTAACTGTGTTCGCCCTTACTATAAACCGTATCGTGTAGGTAAAGAGGTTTACAGAGGCGCTAATGCCGGTGACTTTGCAGGTATTAACGTGATTGATATGTTACTAGGGCTTTGTAGTGCAAATGAGCCTAGTTACTCGCAAATGCTGGTGGATAAGTTTTTATATATGATGCCAGAGGATCAACAAATACTACGAGAAGCCATGCGTATGCAAAGCTTTATGGATGACTTTTTACAAGCGAAGCAATATAAAAATACAAATTGGTTTAAAAGTCACGCAAAGCTATTTATCCAAGTGTGCAAATTACATGGCGACACCGCAGTCGGTCATCATAATCAACTAGTTGAAAAATTTATTGCTCAGCCCTCAAAGAATATGCAACAGCAGCATATGAGCAAGGTAACAGCAAGCGGTCCGCCGCTTCATGTGTTACTTGATTCGCTCGAAAAATTAAGAGATAGGCGAGCCAGTGCAAAACGCGACGATATAAAAACACGTTTTGACGATCTAAATACACTTAAAAAATGGGTTAAATAGCATGCTTAAAAATGATTTTTGTATGGCCGATGGCTGTTATTTACTAAACCACTCGGTAGGGCGTCCTCTTAAAAATACGCAGCAATATTTAGCCCAGCACTACTTCCTTCCGTGGGAGGGATCAAATAAAGAGCCTTGGCAGCAATGGCTGCCGGCAGTTGAGCAGTTTACTACTGTACTTGGTAAGTTATTTAATACGCCTAGTTCGCAGTTTTGTCCTCAAGCTAATTTATCAAGCGGCTTAACAAAGCTGCTTATGTCGCATCCACGGTTACAGCAAAAAAATTGTAAAGTGCTTATGGCGCAAAGTGATTTTCCGAGCATGGGTTTTGCAATGCAAAAAGCATTACCAGAGTGCGCGCAAATCATGTTTATACCTGAGCACGAAGATTTAAGTGATATTAGTGTTTGGCAGCGTTATATAACCGCCGATATTGATTTAGTTTTTATAAGCCACGTATATTCAAATACAGGAGTACAGGCACCTGTATACGATATTGTAGCTATAAGTAAATTAACCAAGAGTTTATCAATAGTTGACGTTGCTCAGTCTGCGGGTGTGATACCGCTTGATTTAAGCGTACTCGATGCTGACTTTATGATTGGCTCGAGCGTTAAATGGCTATGCGGCGGACCTGGTGCAGCATATTTGTGGGTTAACAAACACCAAATAGCATATTGTGAACCTAAAGATGTAGGTTGGTTTTCGCATCAAAACCCATTTGAGTTCGATATTAACCATTTTGAATATAACGCCAGTGCGCTCAAATTTTGGGGGGGCACTCCTTCTGTAGCGCCTTATATTATTGCCGCCAATAGCATTGCTTACTTTGCAGAGCTAACTGCTCACAAGGTAAGGGAGCATAATTTAGTGATGCTTATGCTTATTCATGAGCAGCTAAGCGAATATGTTGTATCACCTATGAGTAGTGATAAATGCAGCGGGACTGTTATTTTGTTTTTTGCCGGGCTGCAAGAATATGTACTTACAGAGCTTGATAAAGCGAAAGTTAGTGTAGATGCTCGTAAATTTGGAATACGAGTATCGCCACATATTTATAATACCCAAGAAGACGTTGAGCAGTTTATATCGATAGTAAAACAAGCGCTTAAGGATTTTGGCTAAGCTGCTGCTTTCTTTGTTTTAATGACTCTATTTTTTGCTGCGTTTGATTAATTGATGCGTCGTAAGTTTGCTTTAACGCATTTGTTTTAGTTGCGATAGCATCAGCAATAGACGAAGCGCCTAAACGATTGGCTTTATCTTGAGTCATGTAATCTATCTGCTGTTTTTTAGCAGTGTATTCTTTTTGGCTTTGTGCAATAGATAGCTCAAGCCGTTTTATTTCACGATCTATTTGTTGAACCTCTAAGTAATCATCCACAGAGGAGTCGGTAATACCTTTACCGGGCGTAGAGCTTTTGTACGCTTCAATTACGTTTATATCTTTGAGAGTAATAACTTGTGCATCTTTAGCGCAAGGCGTTTGGCTAAAGGTAGGAACGCCCTTAATGACACACTTATACACTGTTGTACTTTGTGCCAAGGTAAAAAATGGTGCTGCCGCGCAAACTGATAGCAATATGAACCGGATCATAGCTAAACCTAAAGTGGCTAAAGTTGTGTTAATAATGCCCTAAGTTATTACTAGGCACAATTTGTTTAGTTTTTATAAATTTTAGGCACACAAAAACCACAATCAAGTGGTTTAAATTAAGTATGGTGGAGAGGGAGGGATTCGAACCCTCGATAGAGCTACAAACTCTATACTCCCTTAGCAGGGGAGCTCCTTCGGCCACTCGGACACCTCTCCAACGCATAACCGTTTGTATTGATGGAAGTAAAAAATCCACCAATTAAAATATGGTGGAGAGATAGGGATTTGAACCCTAGATGGGCTATAAACCCATGCCGGTTTTCAAGACCGGTGCATTCGACCACTCTGCCATCTCTCCGTGACGCAGAATAATACTTAGGTGATACCGCTGTGTAAATAGCAAAATGACTGTTTGCCTAAAAAATGTACGTAAATGAGGTTTTTTTTGTAAATAAGGGGAAATTAAGGCAATTTTTAATAAAATAAATAGGTTACAGCAAACAAAGGGGAGCTAAATAAGTGACTTCATTTAGTGGTTGGGTGTTTGCTGCACCGCAAAAATAATCATGGTTGAGTGATTATTTATATTGAGCTGCGCCGCTAAGTGCTAGTCTTTTACCAATTGTGTTAAGTTTAGCTAACATTCTTGCTTTACGGTTAGTTGGTTTAACGGCTACTTGAGCTGCTGCAGTTTGATTTAATGTGTTAATTGGTTTCATTATTTTGCTCCGGGTTGTATATGTTGAAATCGCGTGCATTTTGCACGTTGTTTGATTAAAAATACAACGATAAAAATTGAGCCCGAGGGATTAGATAAACTAATCCGATTTCATTTTATTAACGTGCGATTCAGTAAGCTGTATTATTATTTTTGCATATGTATTTACGTGTGAATGGGCTTTACCTGCTTTAATGCTGGGGTTATTTGTTTTTTGTATTTAGTTATATGCATTTTACATAGCCTTTTTTGACTAGTTATTCAGATTAAAAAAATTTAATTAAACGCCTATTATTTTATCCTTAAACAGATTCATGGATACAAAAGCTTGTCACTACTGATAATTATTAAACCAAGCATTAAAAAACAGAGTGAAAAATCACTAATGTGGCTTAAAAATACCTGTAAAAAACGTAGTTTCTCTTATTATATATTTACTACAACAGGAAACTTTGAGAATGACTGTGCTCAAATAAGCTTATTACTGAGTAAATTTACCAAAGCAGTCGTACTAGGTGGAGACGGCACATTAAACTTAGCGGTTAATGCATTAATAGGGAGCAATTGTTCGCTAGCGTTGTTGCCCTGCGGCACAGGTAACGATTTCTCTAGGGGATTTGGCTGCAAAGAAGATGATTGGCGAAAGGCATTATTTAATACACCAACAGCAATTGATGTAGGAAAAATTAATAGCCGCTATTTTATTAATATTGCAGGGGTAGGGTTTGATGCCCATGTAGTTAAAGCAATTGAGGCTAAAGCTAGTTTTTCATCTTTTGATTACAGTTGGATGAGCCTAAAGGAGCTATTTTATTATCAAGCTCAGCAGTTACAAGGCACGTTTAATAACGATGCTAGGCAGTATCAAAATTTAATTACCGTATTTGCTAATCATAAATTTTTTGGTGGTGGTTTAGAAATAGCACCAAATGCTGATTTAACAGATGGAAAGCTTGAGTGTTATCAAATGCGATCGGGTGGGCTTTTTTATAATGTAATAAGTTTTATTAAATTATTTTTTAAGCGCCATCAGCATATAAAAAACCTTACCTATAGCCGTTTAAGTACAGCTTTCATAAATACTGAAGGGTTATTGATTGAAGCAGATGGTGAGCTGATAGGTAAAACTCCAGCAGTTGTTAGTGTGCATGGCCACGCTTTACTGTTTCATATGCCAATAAAAAAGCGCCTACAGTAAAGTAGGCGCTTTTGTGTTAGTTGCGTTAATAACGCGTCTAACTGGGGATGGAGCCACTTTTAGCTATTGCTCTATTTGCTAAAAAGGCATTAATTCGTTTTGTTGGGGTAAGCACAATGGCGTTACCTAATAGCACTAGGCTAAATCCTGCAAAGGTATTTGCGTGCCATTCAAACCCTTCAAAAAAGCTACTTAGCGTTACTGCCACTAATGGAAATAAAACAATAACGTAGCTGGCTTTTTCAGGGCCAATATTTTTTAGTAGTGCAAAGTAGCAACCAAAAGCGATTACGGTACCAAATATTGATAAGTAAAGTAATGACAACCAGTAACTCGGTGGTGCGTTTATACTAAATTGCACGTCATTCATTAATACATATAGCGCTAAGCCCACGGCGCTATATAACATGCCCCATGCATTGCCTTGTAATACACCAATTTGTTTACGAGAATTTCGAACGCTTACCATATTTCCTAATGAAGCCACAAAGGTGCCACCAAGGGCAAGTAGTAACCCGACCAACGCACCATTACTTAAGTCGAACTGCTGTAACTGTGGCCAAAATAGGCATGTAATACCTAATACAGCGAGTACTGCACCTGTATAAATTCGCTTTGAGATTGGCTTACCAAAAAATAATCGGGTGTTAACTATGTTCATAACCAGCAGCATTGAAAAGGCAATAGAGCTCATGGCTGAGGTTAGGTAATTTTGTGCCCAGTAAAGCATTAAGTAATTTAAACCAAAGTTAAACAGAGCTAATAAAGCAAAAAAGCCATGATCGACTAATGAGAAACGCATGTCGGGTTTTTTGTACGCTACATACAACCACATTAAAAGTGCTGCAATAGCAAAGCGATAAAATAACGATAACTCGACTGCAATATCGCCTAACTGAAATTCTATGGCTAACCAAGTAGAACCCCAAATTAAAACGGTTGTAATGTATAACGCTGCACTTTTCATGGTTAGTCCTCAAAGCCCGATTGAATGGCTATTTTAAGACCTATCTGTATACTTACCATATACAGAAAAGTAAAAATGTAACCTATACAGATTCGGTGTGTGATGATAAGACAAAAAAATAGCCAAGGGCACGATTTTTTATATCAACAAGTTATTCAGTTAATTAGAGATATGAGTGCTCAACAAGTTTTACTCCCCGGCGAAAAACTTCCATCACTGCGTAAAATGGCAGATAACTTAAATATAAGTATTCCCACTGTAAAACAAGCGTATCAAGCACTTGAGGATCAAGGGCTAGTAGAGGCACGCGAAAAATCAGGCTACTTTTTAAAAGCGGTTAACGCCGCGCATAACTTACCTAAGCGAGTTAAGTTAAGTCGCGAGCCTGTTGTGGTAAATAAACAAGCCTTAATAGAGCAGGTATACAGCGCCATTCATCAAGCTAACGTAGTCCCTTTTGGTATCGCTAACCCTATAGCCGCTGCACCTACCGATAAAGCACTTGCCAGAAATATGCGCCGTGTAATGACAATTGCCGGCAGTAAAGCCATTAACTATGGGCCAACAGATGGATTTGTACCGCTAAAAAAGCAACTAGTGCATCGCTATTTAGATTTTGGCATTGGTATTGATATGGACGAGCTTGTGATCACCAATGGTGCACAGGAAGCCATGGCTATTGCGCTTAAATGTGTGACAAAGCCAGGCGATATAGTGGCCATAGAAACGCCCTGTTATCACGGTATTATAGAGCTAATAGAGAGCTTAGGCCTTAAAGCGCTCGAAATACCACTGTGCCCAGATAACGGCATTTGGCTAAACGATTTAGAACGTGCTTTAAACGAGCATGATATAAAAGCCTGTTTATTCTCAACCGCTATTAGTAACCCCGTGGGCAGTTTTATGCCAGATACAAACAGACAGCAGCTGGTGGAGCTACTTGAAAGCCACGACGTAGTGCTTATTGAAGATGACGTATACGGCGATTTATATTTTACGGCAAAACGAGGCACTCCTGCTTTAGCGTATTCTAAAAAAGGATTAGTGATCAGTTGCTCATCTTTTTCTAAAACGGCAGCGCCGAGCTATCGTGTAGGTTGGTTAGTTGCCGGTAAATTTGCAACACAAGCAAGGCGATTTAAAAGAGCACTAAGTTGCTCTGCGTCGTTAATAAATCAATGGGCGTTATCAGAATTTATTGCCAGCGGCGAGTACGACCGAAACTTAAAAGTACTCAGGCAGCGCCTGCGCGATAATAAAGAGCGTATGCGATGGTGCTTACAACAAGCTATGCCAAAAAACACACGTATAAGCGACCCTAAGGGAGGCTGCGTAATGTGGCTTGATTTAGGAGGCGAATACGATAGCCAAAAGTTATTTTTACTTGCGCTTGAAGTGGGTATTAGCATAACCCCGGGGCTTATTTTTTCAGCCTCTAATAAATATAAAAGCTGTGTAAGGTTAAGTTATGGTGTGCAGTGGAGTGAGCAGATAGAGCAAGCAATTATTACTCTGGGTAAGCTTACTTTATTAGCTAAAAAGTAAGTTCGTGAAACACAAAAAAGCAGCATTTAAGTAAACTTAAGTGCTGCCAAAGGGATGTTAAATAACATTTGCTGTATTAATTGAGTTTAAAGCTAAATAACTGGTAACCTTTAAGTTCTGGCACTTGCATTACTAATTGCTCTTCTTGTTTTGCAATATCAGCAAAGTTTCCACATAAAGAGTTAGCGCGTTCTTCAAGTGCGCTTGCATGAAGCTCTACTTTTTCTTCTATTTGAGCACCCATATTTTCCATGCGTTGCTCAAAGGCATCCATATCGCCACCTGAACCAAGTAATTCAGAGCCTAAAGCCACTAAAATACTGCCCATAGATTGCATTACGGCAGATTCAACAGTTGTTTCTATTTGCTCTTCAAATTGTTGCTCAAAGTTTTCACCAAATTGGTTAAAGCTTTGTTGACCCATTACAAATGTACCTTGCTGGTAAAATGTGTTTTCTACCTCAATTTTAATGTCGTCCATAAGCTCAGACATATTATCAAGGCCGTCTATATTAAATGCATTGCCTACTTCTTCTAATGCCACACCGGCAATTTTAACACCCTCTAGCGCTATATTAGCTACTTCAGGTAATTGTGTGCGTAAGCTATCAGAGTATTTAGTTAGCGCTTCGCGTTGTGAATTATTAAGCGCTACAAATTCCCCATTTACGGTTAAGTCACCATGGGTATTAAATTGCATGGTTTTATTGTTGGCGGTAAAAATTTCTAATTCGTTTGGCTTAATGCGTACGTCATTTTTAAATTCGACGTTACATTCATCATTACTAAATGAAATGGCTGAATCGTTGTCGTTGTGAGCCATTGCAGCAGGTGTACAAATTAATGCGCTAACTAATAGTAATTTTTTCATGTTTATTCTCTACTTTTTGTTGATGACACTTAACTAATAACAAGTTTGGTGCCAGTTTTTATCTTACATAATAAACAATGAGTTAAAGTTTATAGAACACTTTCCATTTATTATTTTAGTTAATAAATAACTATTTTTTAGTCAAATTGGCTAATAAATAAAAAGCAATAAATTTTATTTATCGATACGATAAAAAACTCTCACTTTCCTCAATTCAAATTTAGCGCTATTTATTCACATTACTGACATGAAGACTATTTACAGTAGTCACGTGGCTTTATTTTGATGTTAATTTGCACAGCACTTTAACGTTAAACATTTTTAATTTTACCGGCTATTGCGATAATAAAATCCTTGGTTGGTCTCAAACACTTTATGGAGTGGGTTGTGGGTAAGACATTTAGTTACGATGCGCTAGATGACGATTTTGTTGAAGACGAGTACGAAATGCTCGGACGTAATCAACACGATAAGAACAAGCAAAAGGTTAAGAAGAAGTTGGAAGACTACCTTGAGCAAAAACGCTTGCGTAAAAATCTAGGCGAAGACGATTTAAGCGATTACACCGATTAAATTTCGCTAGTATAAATAGATACCAATTAATATTGAGAGTTTAAATGTACTGTTATACGTATGTTTTAGTTTTAATAGTATTGGCAATAAAGAGGCCTTGCGCCTCTTTATTACTTTTTAAAGCGTATTTTTAGCCTGCGTTAATGCTTTTTGAATTGTAAGCTCTAGCTTTTCGGGTTTAGTGAAAGGTGCATAGCGCTTAATTGGCGTACCATCTGCGGCAATTAAAAATTTAGTAAAATTCCATTTTATTTTACGTGTTAAAAAACCAGGTAAGGCTGATTTTAAGTGACGAAATACCGGATGTGCATGCTGACCGTTTACATCTACTTTGGCTGCCATTAAAAAGCTCACACCAAAATTAATTAAGCACCCTTGCTCTATTTGTGTTGCGTCGCCGGGTTCTTGCTGACCAAATTGATTGCACGGAAATCCCAGAATAACTAAACCTTGGCTGGCATACTTATTGTGCAAAGCTTGCAGTGACTCGTACTGGTAGGTAAATCCACATTTACTTGCGGTATTAACAATAAGCACAACCTTCCCTTCAAAATCATTAAAGTTGATAGGCTGACCCTGTAAGCTTGTTGCGCTTAATTGATGAAATTCGTGCATATTGGCGTCTTTTTATTGTTGTTAGCCGCATTTTAACCTGAGTGCAGGATTTCATAAAGTATAAAGATCGCACTAATTTAAAATTAGAAATAGCCCCATACCGGCAAGCGTAGTGTAATAAATATTATGTGTTTTGTAGGCAACAATAATAGCAACTATCGCGGCGCTTAAATAAGGGTTTTGCCAGCTTAAGTTAATGCCATCTTCATTCAAAAACACGATAGGCACCCAAATAGCGGTAAGCACTGCGGGGGCGCTAAAGCTTAAAAACTGCTGCATTTTAGGTCCCACTTTAAACGGTAAAGCACGATGCAAAAATAAATAACGTGTAAAAAATGTAATACACGCCATGAGTAAAATAGTCGTCATCATGGCGTTACTTCCTTTTTAGCGGTTAGCCTGGCTGTAGTATAACCTGCGCTCATTGCCAGTAGTGCAGAGCAAACAAGCCATAACTCAAATCCTGTGCTTTTTAAAAGCGTTGCGCTAATACCCGCTACAATTACCGTAACAAGTGAGGCCAAATTTTTAATCCCCGGAATAACCAAAGCGATAAACGTCGCAGCAATTGCAAAGTCGAGCCCTAAATTAGTTAAATCTGGCAGCATTGTGCCCGCTACAATGCCAATTAATGTCCAAATATTCCATGCAATATAAAAGCTAAACCCTGCGCTTAATGCGTATATTAAACGTGTTTTTGTTCTGTATGCTTTTCGGTGATGAGAAAATGCAAATAGCTCATCGGTTAATACAAAACTTACTGGTAAGCGCCAACGCATAGGTTGATCAATCACCTTATGACGCACGGCTAATCCGTATAAAAAATGCCGAGAGCTAATAATAAATGTTGTGAATAGAATGGTTAGCAAGGGAGTGTTGCCCGCCATAAGTTCAATCGCCACAAGCTGTGCAGAGCCTGCAAAAACTAATAACGACATTGCTTGGGTTTCAAAGGCGCTAAAGCCATTTTGTATGGCTAAAGAGCCACATAAAATACCCCAAGGAACAACGGCTAAACACAGTGGTAGCATATCTAAAAAGCCTTTTAAAATAGCTTTTTTAACTGGTTGCATGATTTTTACTCTGTTGGTGAGTAGAATAGCGCATAAGGATACCTTAATATTATGATGTTAAAGTAGTTAACGAATTAGATAATACTGTTTTTTTAAGGATAGGCGCAATGACGACGTTAAAAGTGTGGGATGGGTTTATTAGATGCTTTCATTGGTTTTTGGTTGTAAGTATTGCGGTGCTTTATTTTAGTATTGAAGAGGGCATGATTGAGCTTCATTTTGTTGCTGGCTTTTTTACTTTAGCGCTTATCGTAACACGTTTAATATGGGGCGTTATTGGTAGTAAAACCGCAAGGTTAAGTGCGTTACTACATTCTCCTAAATCTATTTTTAAGGCATTAAAATCACCAAGCGACTCGCTAGGCCATTCAGCGCCCGGTAGTTGTATGGTGATAGTGTTTTTTATATTAATTATAACGCAACTCGTTAGCGGCCTAATGAGTAGCGATGGCATTTTAACTGATGGCCCGCTGACTCAATATGTGTCGAGCGATGTGATTGATTTTTCAAACTGGTTACATGAGCTGAATTTTGACATTTTACTTTATGCTATTGGTTTACATGTATTAGCTATTATTGTTTATAGAATAAAAGGTAAACCGCTAGTTAAAGCGATGATCACAGGCTCAAAAGAATTAAAAGGGAATGACTCTGAGGCTAAAGTAACAAAAGCGTCTTGGCCTGCGTGGCTAATATTTATATCTTTACTAGTGTTGCTGGTATTTACGTGGGCGAAAGAGCCTTTAACTTATTTGTTTAGTTAAAACATAAAACCAACCTTAAAGGGTTGGTTTTTATTTTTGGTTACATTCTTTTGTTTGATTGTTGTGCGAGGCCGAATTATAATCGCCACATTACTGGCAAACCAACTGCATAAAGACTAAAGAGTTATGTATCGCTTGCCGTCAGTGTATTTTTTGTGTATCCATAGTATATGGATAAGATTTTGTAACTCTTAAGGTGTTGCTGTGTTTATGCATACGTCGTTGGCCTGTGGAAAGTGGTCAACAATAGGTTGCTTAAATCATCATACCCAATTATTTATTGGTGATGTGGTGAGTGTAACCTTTTACGACATGCAAGGAGTGCTAGTTAGTTTATCATTTGATTACAAAATCACCTCGCTTGAACAAGGTGAACCTCACGCATGGCCACGATTAGTTGCCGAGCACATTAATGTGCATGTACCTCTTGTTAGCGCAGGTAAAATGACCGAACAAGGTTTAATTGTAGCCTATCGAAATAATGAAATTTTTGCTTTGCAAAGCAGTGGTATATGTAAAGCGCATGTCGATTTTCATTGTATTGCAAAATGCGATGAGCGTGTTGTTAATAACCTTGATACTTATGATTACGTGTACCCTGAAAATTGTGAAAACTATAATGCGGGTACAAAAGTACTGCAGCCAAAAACAGGGCACGTTTATCAATGCAGGCCTTGGCCTTTTAATGAGTTTTGCCGCGCGAGCGGTGATAAAAAATCGATGTTTGAACCCGGTGTAGGACAAAGCTGGGCTATGGCTTGGCAGCAAGTATAAAGCTTAAGTGAATTATCTTCCCAAAGGTATAGCGGTTTTAATAATGAAGCGTTTACCGTTTTAGCCCATCCAACTATTGGATGGGCTTTTTTATTTTTATGATAAACTGCAAATCACGTTATTTTTTTAATTGGTTTTGTTGTGTCTCGTCCTGACTATTCTTTAAGTTTATTACCTAATTTCCCGATTGCTAAACAGCAAGCTCATACATTAAGTACTCATAATAAAATACGTACTGATAATTACTATTGGATGCGTGACGACGAACGTCAGGATGAGCAAGTGCTCACACATTTACATGCTGAAAATGCGTATTGCGATGAACAGTTAGCTGCAATGAAACCACTCCAAAATACACTTTTTGAAGAGCTAAAAGCACGCATTGTAAAAGATGATAACTCGGTCCCTGTTAAAGACGGAAAATACTGGTATCACTCAGAAGTACGTGGTGATGATGAATACTCGCGCCACTATAGAAGCACGAGCATAAAAGCTGATAATAAAGAGCTTTTACTCGATGTGAATGTATTAGCTGAGGGATTTGAGTTTTATGAGCTAGGAGAAGTTGCACTAAGCCCATGCGAGCAGCTTATGGCTTACTCAGAAGATACCGAAGGTCGCCGTATTTATAATGTTCGCTTTAAAAGCTTAGCGACAGATGAAATGCTACCTGATGTACTTGAAAATACAGAAGGGCAAGTTGTTTGGGCTAACGATAATAAAACAGTTTTTTATGTAAAAAAAGATTTAAAAACGCTACTAGGATACCAAGTATTTAGGCATGAGCTTGGCAGTGAGCAAAGCCAAGACGTAATGGTTTACGAAGAGCAAGACAGCAGCTTTTTTATGGGGCTTGGTAAAAGCCGCGACGAAGGCTTAATTATTATTGATTTAGCATCGACAGAGACCAACGACACATGGGTGCTTGATGCTAATAAGCCCACTGACGAATTTAAAGCATTAATGCCGCGTGAAGATGGCCACGAGTTTGACGTAGATAAGCTAGGTGACACATTTTATATTGTGACTAACTGGCAAGCTAAAAACTTTAGATTAATGACAGCAACAAACGAAACGATTGCTGATAAAACACAATGGTTTGAGCATACAGCTCACAGAGAAAATGTACTGCTTGAAGGTGTAGAGTTATTTAATGACTTTTTAGTATTGAGTGAACGCGAGCAAGGGCAAGCTCGATTCGTAGTTGTTAATAGGCAAGGGAATCGTATGGCACTTGAGTTTGCCGATCCTTGTTATTATGCTGCAATAGCAATGAACCCAGAGCCAGACACACGGACTGCGCGTATTTATTACTCAAGTTTAACAACACCAGGCTCTTTATATGATGTTGATTTAGCAACTGGCGAAAAAACACTGCTTAAACAGCAAAAAGTACTCGGTAGTTTTAATGCCGATGACTATCAGTCAGAGCGATTAATGGTAACTGCTCGCGACGGAGTTAAAGTACCTGTATCTGTTGTTTATCGAAAAGACAGCTTTAAAAAAGATGGCACAAATCCGTTATTTCAATACGGCTATGGCGCCTATGGTTATACCATCGACCCTAGCTTTTCTAGTTCGTCACTGAGCTTACTCGATCGTGGCTTTGTTTATGTTATTGCGCATGTTCGGGGCTCTGAAATGCTAGGCCGCGAATGGTATGAGCAAGGTAAAAAAGAGCATAAACAAAATAGCTTTAGTGACTTTATTGATGTGACAAAAGCGCTTGTTGATCAAGGTTATTGTGATAGCAATAAGGTGTTTGCCTCAGGCGGCAGTGCCGGTGGCCTATTAATGGGGGCGGTTGTAAACCAGGCACCAGAGTTATATTGCGGTGTTGGCTGTCATGTACCATTTTTAGACGTATTAACCACAATGCTTGATGAAAGTATTCCACTCACAACAAATGAATACGATGAATGGGGTAATCCAAATGAGCCTCAATTTTATGATGTGATAGAAGCTTACTCGCCTTATGACAATATTAGCGCACAAAACTACCCGAACATACTCGTTACTACTGGTCTTCATGACTCACAAGTCCAGTATTGGGAGCCTATGAAGTGGGTTGCAAAAATGCGTGAACTTAAAACAGACAGTAATATTTTAGTATTTAAAACCGATATGGATGCAGGTCATGGCGGTGCATCAGGTCGTTTTAAAAGCTTAGAAGAAAAAGCCCTCGAAATGGCCTTTTTTATTGCGCTGTTAAATTAACTGCAAAATCGGAAAATTGTATTACTCTATATATAGAAGTTGATATATATAGAGTAATTTATGTTTGGAGCGCATGGCGAATTTCAAATTTGTTCACAGCCACCTACTATGTATTTAAAGCTAAATGGAAGCTTTAACAACGAAGGTATTGCGTTGTTAACGAGTGGTGTTATGCAGGAGCTGGGTAGCCACCCTAAAAATACCATTAAGTTTGTGGTGGTTAATTTAGAGGAATTTGAGCTGTTAACTTTAGATAGTCTTGATTCATTAGAGACCTACTTTTCTGATGTAAAAGAACGTGGCTATCAACGAGTTGACTATGTAAACATTAATATCATAGCTAAACACATGTTTGAAAAAGTATGGAAAAATAGCGAAGTAGAAGTTAATTTTTATAAAGATGCCGAAAGTTATTTATTAGTGCATCCAAATGACAGTTATATAAAACAATACTGGTAATTAATATGAGTATTATAAACTGCTACTGAAGAGGGCGTATAATACTCTCTAAACACCCTTTATAGCGTCTTGAAAGGTTTAAGCACATGTCATTTTTTAGTCTTACTTTATAATCGCCACTGTCAGTAGGCATCAATTCGCAAATAGCCTGTTTTCTTACCAACGTTGAGCGATGGATACGAATAAACCCTTCTGGCTCTAGCTGCTGTTCAATATTTTTCATAGTTTCGCGGTGTAATACCGGTGTACTACCTTGTGTAAAATGTAGCTCTACATAATTGCCAGCACCATTAATCCAAATAATATCTTTTATATCAATTAGCCTTACCTTACCTACATCTTTAACTACGATATGTGATGATGGTTTTTCGGTTTGTGTGCTTTGTTGATATTTACGCTCGGCCGCGCTTGCAATCGGGCAAAGGTGAATCAGTTTATCAAAGCATTTATCAATACGTGGTGCAGTTGAATCTACTATTAAAAAATCAACAGCGCCAACTTCAAAAGCAAAACTCGCAAAATGACCCGACTGGGCAATAATGACTAACTTAAGCTTTTTAGCGAGCTCCGTTAAATGCACTATTTGCATAGGGTCAGCCAGATTAGTTAGTTCGTAAAACAGTACGTTGTATTGATCTGTATCTATTTGATCTAATCTTTTTGACTGAAGAAAAGATTGAGATTCAAAGTGTCGGTGATCTTGCACGCGCTTTGTTAAAAATGTTGCAAACTTAGTGTCGCTAACAAAAGTTAATGCATGAAAAGAAGCGATCATTATTTTATATCCCTTGCTGTATATAGTAATAAAGACCGTGCTTAGCGGAAAAACTGTTATAGAAAGTACAATATATTTATAAAATCATTGTGACGTACTAATTCATCCCATCAAACTAGCTATTCATACCAAAGACTACGCCTTATAAATAATGCACGTAGAGTGTTTAAAAAAATCCCCTTACTGTAATCCGCGAAGTAACTATTTAGTTACAAAAATAACAATTCAGGGGAATTATATGATATTAACTAACAAAGGTAGCGCGCGATTATTTAAAAAATCGTCGTTAACAGTTGCGCTAAGTAGCGCAATACTTGCAAGCTTTTCATTTCAAGGTGTGGCTGCAGAAGATGACGAAATTACTAAAATAGAACGTGTACAAGTTACAGGTTCTCGTATTCGTTCAGCTGAGGCAATGTCATCAGCGCCTATTCAAGTTGTAGATAGCACAGCAATCGACGCATCTGGTTCTTTAAATATTCAAGATTTACTACTAGATAATCCAGCATTTGGTTCACCGGCAATCAGTCGTACTAACTCAAACTTTAGTACCGCTAGTGCAGGTGTTGCGACTGTAGATTTACGTAATTTAGGTTCTAACCGTACATTGGTATTAGTTAACGGTCGTCGTTATGTATCGGGTGTACCTGGTAGCTCTGCTGTCGATTTAAATACTATTCCGAGTCAATTTATTGAACGTGTTGAAATTATGACAGGTGGTGCTTCATCTGTTTATGGCTCTGACGCTGTTGCTGGTGTAGTTAACTTTGTACTAAAAGATGACTTTGAAGGCGTTGAATTTGATGGTCAGTACGGTGAATCGAGTGAAGGTGATGATGAATCGCGTCAATTCAATTTTACCTCAGGCTTATCAAGCTCAGATGGTAAAGGGCACGCTATGTTTCACCTTGGTTACTCTGATCAAGGCGCTGTTTTCTCACGTGATCGTGACCGCTCGGCAGTAGATCAATTTTCAGGTATTTTCTTTGAAGATGATCCAGTAGCAAATCCAGGTTCTGTATTTGATGCAGTAAGCCCATTTTTATCTTCGTTTCCACCACAGGGTCGTTTTAACGCTGGGGATGAGACATTTACGTTTAATGATGCAAACAATCTACAAAACTCATTTAGTTCTAATGGCGGCGACGGCGTAGCAGCAAATGGTTTTAACCGAAGTGGTGTGCGTACTATCGCGATACCTACAGAGCGTTACTTATTTGCCTCAAACGGTAGCTATGAGCTAAGCGATAAGCACAGCTTTTTTTATGAAGGTACTTACGCTGCAACGACAACCGTTTCTGAATTAGAACCATTTCCTTTTGCCTCTGACGACATTTATGCCAATGGCCGTGTTCCAATTGAATTTAATGTAAACGGTGAGCTCTTACGTAACGCGTTTGTTCCTGACGGCATTTATAACGCAGCAACTGATACCGATGGTGATGGCGCACGAGATATCTTTTTTGCTAAGCGTTTAAGTGATGTAGGTAACCGTGGCGCACGTGCAGAGCGTGATACGTTCCGTTTAGCGCTTGGTTTTCAAGGTGAAATAGCCGACGGTTGGTTTTACGATACTTACTATGTTTATGGTAAAACAAAAGAACAGCAAGTTTCAGGTGGTTTAGTTAATGTACAAAGTTTCCGCCAAGGTTTAGAAGCCGTTGTTGATAGCCAAGATTTAGATGGCGATGGCATTACTAATGAAGCTATTTGTATAGATGCGACAGCTCGTGGCTTTAACTGTGCGCCAGTGGACATTTACGGTTTTAATTCGTTATCACAAGGTGCTATTGATTTTGTAAGTGCACCTAGCTCACTTGCTACATCAGTTGAGCAAAAAATTGTAGGTGGTAATATTTCAGGTGATATATTTGAATTGCCAGCGGGTATTGTTGGTATTGCGGCTGGTTTTGAATACCGCGAAGAGTTTTCACGCAGTGAGTTTGATGCCTTACAACAAGCTGGCTTAAACGCAGGTAACGCAATCCCAGCGACTGAAGGTGAATTTGATGTAACTGAGTTTTATGTTGAAGCAAATATTCCAGTGCTTGATTCTGTAACAATGAATGCAGCAGTTCGTTTATCTGATTATTCAACAGTAGGTAATACCGAAAGTTGGAATGTGGGTGTCGATTGGGTAATCATGGACAGTTTACGTTTACGTGCCACTCGTGCTCGCTCAACACGTGCTCCAAATATCGATGAATTGTTTTCTCCACCTTCGCAAACTTTCCCAAGTGGTTTAAACGATCCATGTTTAGGTGTTGCTAATAGTGGCGGTGGTGCTGCTGGTGATGCTTGTCGTATAGATGGTGGTGTTACAACAAATATTGCTTCAAATGGTGAGTTCACGCTTAACCAGTCTGACTTACAAGGCATTAGTGGCTTTAACCGTGGTAACCAAGACTTAAAAGAAGAGGTTGGTGACTCTGTAACCGTAGGCTTGGTATTTACACCAGAAAACCTAATATCAGGACTAGACATTACGCTTGATTACTTTGATATCGAAATTACAGATGCAATCGTATCAACACCTCGCCAGTTTATTCTTGACCAATGTTATGGCGGCGGCGATACAAGTTTTTGTGACTTCGTAACTCGTCGTAGTGCCCCATCAGGCAATAACAGCGCTGGTTCACTAGAATTTATCGACAGCGGTGTATCTAATAGTGGTGGTTTAGGTACAGAAGGTGTTGATTTAACACTAACGTACTCAACTGACATTGGCCCTGGTGCGTTTAGAACTCGCCTTGCTTATACTTACCTAATCGATGGTTATAGCATTCCACTTCCAGGCGCTGATAAAGATGAGTTTGCTGGAGAAATTGGTGCCTCAGAGCATAAAGCTAACTGGAACTTTGGTTATAAACTTAACGACTTTGATTTTAACTGGAGCTTAACTTACATTGGATCTGCAGACTTTGATGACCAATTCTTAAGTGGCTTTGGTATTGCTCCAGGTGGAATAGGCATAGGTTCGGTAACGTATCATGATGTTCAAGCAAGTTACCATATAAGCGATTCAACAGAGCTTTATGCTGGTGCAAGTAACTTATTTGATAAAGAGCCACCGCGCATTTTATCGGGTGTAAGTGGTTCAAGCACGGGTACTGAAACAGATGCAGGTACGTACGACCCAATTGGTCAATCATTCTACATCGGTTTTAGAAGTAAGTTCTAACCAATAGTAGCGATATTAATATCGTTACTTAATTACTTACTCAATTAATTACGTTCACAAAGCCTCAGTATCGCTGGGGCTTTTTTATTGGAAAAATAATAAGAGCAGTAATACTTATACATTGTTTATCCCAATATATGAGCATTGTGCCCACTTAAACCAAAAACAACGCCACTGGTAACAGGGGCGTTGTTTAGTATTGGGGGGAGACTAATATAGTAACCGAATCGCTTGATTATTTAACGATTTATCCCTATTTGTGGCCCTCTTCATTGAGGGCTTTTTTTTGCTGGTTTAATCTAAGTAAGCCTTTAGCATCCAAACCAATTTTTCTTGCTCTGAGATGTAATCGCTCATTAGTGAGGCTGTACCTTCATCATCTGCATCACCAGCTTGGGTTAAAATATCACGCTGCATGTGAATTAATGTACTGTAACCAGCAAGTAGATTCTCTACGGCTGTAACACCATCACTAATACCTTTAGCTTCTTTAATTTTACTTACTTCAAGGTAATCAGAAAATGCATGTAGTGGTGCGCCATCTAACGTTAAAATACGTTCTGCAACTTCATCTACTTTAAGAAGTAGTAAGTTATAAATCTCTTCAAACTTAACGTGTAGTTCAAAAAAGTTACGGCCTTTAATATTCCAGTGAAAACCACGCGCGTTCATGTATTGAATCTGGTAGCTACTCAATAATGTATTGAGTGACTTTATGATGTCTTCGCTTTTTGCGCTGTTTAGACCAATTGCGTTTACATGTGACATAACTTGCTCCTGAATAACCGTTTGTTTGTGAACTTGTAATAAGTATTACTAATTTCGATAAATTAGTAAAATCGTTTAAATGTATCTAGTTAATAGTTTTAACCTATTAGCTGTTTTTGATACCTATATTCACTTTAGACTATTAATAGAAGTGGGTCTGATTAATAAAAATACTACCCCTCAAAAGTAAATAAACCTCAAAAGTATATAAATCATGATCTAAAACAAACTTTATTCAAGGTAATAACTTAGCTATTTTTTTATTGATGCAGGTCAAAAATCATCCACCCTAACGGCGCATAATAAAGTTATCGAAATAATTAGGAGAGATAACATGCATGCAAAAACAGCAAAACAAAATAAAGCAGAGTTAATAGTGGTCGGTATTGCAGTCATCGCATTTGTATTAGGGTTAGTAGCCCACTTAGCAGGTGCGAGCTTTGCGAATTCAGATTTTTTTGGCTACATTGCAGCACCCATTCCGCTTATATTGGGAGTAGTATTTTTAATTAGCTATAAAATAGCAGCCAATGCAGAGGACTAATCTCCCTCACTTAGGCATTTTAAAATGTAGTCGAGCACTTGGCGCGAGTAAATCATACTGGTATGGCTTAAATGAAACACTTTATGTTCTGCCATACCCTTAAGTTTGGTTTCATCGAGTAGTACAGTGCCATCTGATTGGCTACCCTTAACTATTAAAGGCATAAGCCCAATAGGTAAATCGCCCGCAATACTGTAAAGCTTAGCTTTAAAAGGCCAATTACCATTTTTAGTGAGTAAAAATTCAACACTATTTTTTAAAAATGATTCAAACCCTTTTTGCTTCATTTTTTGCGCAATATGGCTGCCTTTATGTGGAGTACCCAGTGTAATAACTTTAGTTACATGTTGGCTAGCAGGGGAGTTCGCTTCTAAATAAGCGCGAGCGATAAGTCCGCCCATAGAGTGGCATACTAATGCGGCAGGTTCGTTAGAAATACACTCATCAATTTGAGCAAAAATAGTATCTCGATTAGGGTCAAGTGTATTATAGGTAATGTTTAATACCGTCATCCCCGACTCTTTAAGGCGCGAACAAAGTGGGCGCATAACAAAGCCAGACATATACAAGCCATGTAAAACAATAACGTGTTTAACTTTCATATGCTCCCTGATACCAATTTTATTAAAAACATGATCATTCTAGCGTATTAAATAACCCGCTACCTGCGTTAAAAATTATTTATATAGAACAACTATATGTCATAATTTTCGCCTTGCTATCGACTTATTTCCTTGTCGCTATAATAGATAACTAATTTAATGCAATTGGTATAATCTATCTTAGTTACATTAATTGCTGTGGTTTTATTTCAATATTGGTTGTATCGGTATTTACCCATACTTCACCATCTTGAATGGTAATGGCGAGCTTAATTCCACGATCAACTAAAGCAGCAAGTGCTTGTGTTGCTGCATAATCAAGGCTAAAAATACTTAGATTTTTAAATTCATACAATTTAGGTTGGTGTTTTTGCCACCAAATTGCTTGATTGTTTTCACCGTAAGTATATAGCACCACTTTTTTAGATTTATTACAGGCTTTTTTAAGGCGTTTTTCATCTGGTAAGCCAAGCTCAACCCACAGCTCTATCTCTTCACTATAGCTTACATGCCAAAGTTCAGGTTCATCATCAGCGCTTAATCCTTTAGTAAACTCTAAACCATCACAGCTATTTAGTGCGAAAGCGAGTAAGCGAATCATCAACCGCTGATCGGTTTCTGATGGGTGTTGAGCCAAGGTTAAACTAAAATCTTGATAAACGTGGCGGTCCATATCGCTAAGCGATAACTGCACTTTCATAATGGTGGATTTAAGAGCCATAACAACTAATCTGAAAAAATTTGCGTCAGTATAGCGCAATTAAATGAATTGCCAGTTAAAATAGCGGTTAATTATACGTTAGGAGTTAAAAATGGCTATCCAGTGGTTCCCTGGTCGCTTGTATTAACTTCCGCAACAATCCTGCTTTGTATCTATGTTCTTATAAAAACAATAACTTAGTTTGTTTTTATTCCGTAGTAATCCAGCCGCACCTTGCTACTTCTATTATTTTTAATACCCACCTTAGTACCCATGAGGCTGTGTTCTATATATACTAGTCGTAATTAGTATTGTGGAGCTTATTATGGCAAGGCCTGTAGTTCGTTTAACGGATAAGAAAATAAAATCAATTATTAGCTCCGACAAAGAGCAAACGCTTTCTGATGGTGGCGGTCTTCAATTACGAGTTTTACCTACGGGAACTAAGTCTTGGCAGTTTAAGTTCAAAAATCCAATAACTGCAAAGTTCAACAGAATGCCTCTTGGGATATATCCATCTCTATCACTTGCTAACGCCCGCACTAAAGCAATTGAGTATCAGGAGTTACTAGCGCAAGGTATTAACCCAAAAGAACATGAGTTAGCTAAAAAGAAAGCAAAAAGCCGAAAAGCAGCCAATACATTTTCAGCTGCCGCAAAGCTTTGGTTTGAACGAAAGCAGCCTACTGTGACCGCTCATCACGCAGCTAGGGAATGGCGAACGCTTGAGATGTATATTTTCCCTAAGTTAAAAGACACGCCTTTAGAGAGCATTACAGCGATGGGCACAATTGAAATACTCAGGCCACTGGAGTCTGACGGTAAACACTCCACAATTAAACGTATTTGCCAAAGCTTAAACCAGATCATGGATTACTCAGTAAACCATGGTTTTATTAATGCCAATCCACTAGCAAAAATTATAAAAGTATTTACTAAAAATACTGTCGAGCATATGGCAACGATTAGACCTGAAGAGCTTCCAGGCTTTTTAGCTGCTTTGAATAACTCTCAAACCATACAAAATAAAACCAAGCTTTTAATCTTGTGGCAATTGCACACTATGACTCGCTCAAAGGAAGCCGCAGGTACTAAGTGGGAAGATATTAATATTGAAGAAGCTGTTTGGGTGATCCCAGCTGAAGAAATGAAGCGTAGAAAGGCCCACAGAGTGCCTTTAACGTCTGCTACTTTGGCAATACTCGAACAAATGAAACCACTCAGCGGTCACCATGAGTATGTATTCCCGAGTGAGCGTAATGAAAAGAGCCATGCAAGTACCTATACGGTGAACGCAGCCATTAAACGTAGCTTGGGTTACAAAGGTAAGCTGGTGGCACATGGCTTGCGCTCTGTTGCTTCTACAGCGCTTCATGAGAAAGGCTATGATAGTTTATTGGTTGAAGCATGCTTAGCCCACGCAGATGAAAATGAAACAAGAGCGGCATATAACCGCTCTGATTACCTAAAGCAGCGAAGACCAATAATGGCCTGGTGGAGTGATCTGATTGAGCAGGCTAATTCAAAGTAATAGGACTTTATCAAGCATTGCTTTGACTATTTTATTGAGGGCTTTTTTTTCAGTGGTATTTTGCTCTTTAGCGTAGTTGGTTAGCTTTTTCTGGTTTGCTTTATTTAAACCTAAAAAGCTATTATTTCTTTGACGATGTATTTTTTGCTTATGCGCGTTGTATAAGTAGGCAATGAGATTTTTTTGAGTAGGTAAAAGATCTACTGATACGGGTCGCGTGCCATTAATATCTAAAGAGTCGTCTAAAGCCGAAGGCTGATTAAGTTTTTCGATAATGTAAGTAAACTTGCAATTAGGTAATAAGTTAACTCTAACATTACCAATAGTTTTAAATGCAACTAGAGATGTTGAGGGAGCAGTAATAGTGAGAAATCTGATATCTGTGCTGATTAACTTATCGAAATTTAATGTAATTAGTGATGTCGAGGGCGTAGTAGTGAGCTGATTAATAGTAAAGTTGGTTGATTTATCGGCAGCATGGAATTTAATTTGATACTTACATCCTAGATCGGGATCTGTTAAAAAGTACTCTATAGGAAGAGACTTATTTGTTTCTAAATTCACACTCGTAGTGTTAGAAGGTTTGATGGCTTTGATATGATCAAAAAGCGGTATATCAATATTTTCTACATAGCGATTTTTTAAGAGCTCCCAATTACCTATTAGTGCAATACATGACCAATATATTGTCTCGTTATCAATAGGCTTTATGAATTGAAACATATCTTTTTGCTTCGACGCCTCCTCTACTTTTTCTACTAGATAACGCCAAACCCAACTACATGTTTCCTCATCTTTTATATCTAACCAAGTAAGTGGATTTTTCCCTATTGCATAGTGCGAATATGCGCATTTTAAGGTTAATAAATAGCTTTGCTTATATCCATCCGCCGTCATTGCTGCGTCAAAAGTTTTTATTATCAGTGGATACGTCTCCTTAATACGGCTTGCAAAATTTCTATAATATTTATTTAGCGGAGCGAAATGAGTCTGTTGAATAGAGTTAAGGTTTATATAAAAAAGTACCCAGGATAACTGTTTTGGGTTTTTAATCGATAGCCAATCAAAACTCTCAATAGGGAGTATATTTTCAAAGTAACTCTTCATTAAGTTACTCAGTTGATACTGCAAACGAACCCCTACTTTATTAACGGATTCACTTTCCCAACTCTTAATAATCTCGCGAGCTTCTTCGATATTTGTAGGCAGGTACTTAACGTAAAATAAATTATTGTAATGGATATATTTAACTAACCAATCCAGCGATCTTTCATCATTTTTGAATGTGTCTAGCCATGACATTTTTGCAATTCCTTATCAGATTAAGTTAATTTATAGCATAACTAAAATGTATTTTATAAGTTATTTTTTCATAAAAAATTAAACAATATATAGTAAAAAAAACGTAACCTAAAAATCATTATTTGTGTCGGTTTTACTGAGTTAATTAGGGTTTTAGTGTGTGTTTTCTTTGTTTTGATTTTATTATCTATCACATGCCAGTTTAAAAAAGCAAATTTTAAGTTTTATTAGCCGATGAATCAATCCCACCTCGATACTACATTTCCCTTTTTCTTAGAGCTAAACTCAACCTACAATCTTAGGTTTTTTTTGATTCATATAACACAAACCTTACCGACTACTTAGTAATCTTTTAAGCATAATCAGTAACTCATTAGAGGAACTTTTAATGAGGAGTTCCTTGTTTGAAGTAGAAGAGGTTTACAACAAAATGAATAAAATTTGGTGAAGTTAATACATATGAAGACCGGCTGCTGAGATTTAAATTAAGACCTGAATATGGTGCATTTTTAGTATTTAAGTACGGCCCTGCAACTTTATTCTATAGGTGATAACTTCAGAGTGATTTTAAATCTGCAATGCAATTGCTCAGTAATGCGTTAATGAAATTAACCATCACAAACTGAGCTGGTTTTGTTTGTGTAAATTTCGGTTTGGTAATATTTATTAGAGTTACTAGTAACGAAGTAATTATCACGCCAAATATAAATTAAAAAACTACTACTCAGACACCTGATATGAACTAATACTTATCAGGAAAATGAGAATGAATAATTCAACGCAATACCCAGTAACAACCAACTCTACCTACAAGCAATATCAAACACTCGCTAGAGACAATCAGCCTTTAGTTATGCCCTACTTAGATGCTATTGAGAAAGTCATGCTTGCTGCATGTGCTGAACATAAAAGAACGTTTGCAGTCAGAATTGATTTAAGGCTACCTGCTTATTCAAATACAATTGATTTAGATAGCAATAAAGTTATTACACGATTTATTGCTTCTCTCGAAGCTCAGATTAAAGCTGATACAAAACGTAAAGTCCGTGAGGGTAAAACGCCACATCCATGCAATATTAGGTATATTTGGGCTAGGGAGCAGAACACTGCTCACCACCAACATTATCATTGTGTGCTGTTATTCAATAAGGACCGGTATCACTGTACGGGTAAAATAAATGCAGAGAGTAATAACCTGTTTACTCGAATAGTTAAGGCCTGGGCGAGTGCATTGAGCTTACCGTTTGGTGAAACGATGCAATTAGTTCATCTAACTCAAAATGCACATTATTATCTTGATGCTAATGGCTCTAATTTCACTCAACAATTTCATATTCTTTATTATCGAGTAAGTTACTTTGCTAAGCTTAATACGAAACAATATGGTTTAGGGCAGCGTTGTTTTGGTTATAGTCAGAGGTAATATTCTAATTAAGACCTGTGCTTCTCATAACTTGTTCTAACACGCTTTTGAGAACTTCAATTAGCCAAATAAGCTTAAAGCCTTAGTATATAAAGGATGGCAAGTTCCCATAATGGTATTATGGGAACTTGCCACTATACATAATTTTGATTGATACGAAGTTTAAAGCTCAGTAGTCTATCCGATATTCTTTTTTTTGAAATGGAGCTTACATGGAATACAGTCCTTTAACAGGAAGTGAAAACAATAAGGTTGTTATTTTTCTTTTATTACTGCTGCCTTTAATTTTATCTGGAGCTGGTATATTGCCAGCATTAGTTATTAGTTTTGGCATTTACATGGTGAAGAAGTATGAAGATTTTAGTTACTTTGAATCAGTAGCAAAATTTGTCAAAATTTATGCATACATATTTGTACTTATTTTTTTAGGCTTTTTAGTGAGGCTTGTGTATGAATCTGACTTTTTAATGGCTGGTTTAGTTGTATTACTTGGCCTATTGCCTATCATTTACCTGACTTTATTTGATAAGTTTTTTTACGAACCATTAAAAAAACATGCGAGATGGGTGGAAGTAAATAGTATCTTCTCTACAAAAGAAAAAAGATCTAAACATAAGTCTAGAGATGCACTTCTGCTTGATGGAAAGGAAGATCAAGTACCGAATACTAACAACCTCTCTGTTGCCGATGAATTAATTAAATGGGTAAAATTAAAAGAGGATGGTCATATAACAGAAAAGGAATTTGATGCTGCAAGAACAAAGCTATTAAATCAAAGCTAGTTGAGGGTATCATTTAGGCAAGAGCGCTCAATAATGAGCGCTCTTTATTGAAAGTTAATCAAACAAACTAGCAATGCCAGCAACTATCCCACCAGCTACCGCCAAAGGGATTGTTACAGGCGCAGAGGCAACGCCTGCACCAATTGCTATTGCACCAGATGTAAGCGCTCCAGCGGCTGCACCGGAGCCTATAGCCACAGCTGTTCTGCTTACGCTAGCATCATTACTGCCAGTTATCTGTTTAGATAGCTCATTACCAACCAGACCGCACGAAACAGCTTTATCTAAAGACATAATACCTTCCTTTTAGTTAAGTAAAACAAGCGCCAGAATGACGTTGCTAAGGGTTATAGCTCTAGTTCTTCAAAGTCTTTGTCTATTTCCTCCTGTGTTATGCCTATGTAACAAAGTGTTGTTGCTTCGGAGCTATGGCGAAGCATTTTCATTACTCGGGCGATGTCGTGGGTTTTCTGATACAAGTGATAGCCACGTGTTTTACGCATTGAGTGAGTACCTAAATGAATATTTAGTTCTTCACCAACTAGCGCAAATGCCTTTGTAACCGCTCTACGCGATAACGGCTTAGGTTTTGAGTTAATCGCTTGTTGATTCCGGTATGATTGAAATAAGTAGATGTGATGTGGATGAGTCAGTTTAATTTCGTTGATTAAGGTAAGCGCCTTATCATTTAGTTTTATTTCAGCTAATTTTGAGGTCTTTGACTCGTAAATAATCAACCTATCGTTGTTTATGTTAGTGAACTTCACTGCAAGTAAGTCAGATATTCTAAGCGCGAGATTTAAGCCAATATTCCATATTTGGCTCATTTGTCTTGAACAACGCTTTTCTAGTAAATAGCTAACGAGCCTAACTGTATCAAGGTCTTTAACCGCTTGTACTTCAGCCATAAAAACCTCCAGTTACTCAGTAGTAACCGTTACCTGATAATAACCTGTGTTGTAGTACTCAACAAAGTTTGAAATAAACAAGGCTAACAACTCTTTACCTTCCCTAGCATTCAACCAACCAGCTAAAAAGTGATAAACCTGCTTAATGCTAAAGCACACATCAATTTCTTTTATCAGTTCAGGGGTATGACGGCCCTGATACGAAAAGTCAGTAATATAAACAAGCTGCCAGCTGGTGGTCTGCTTTTCTAGTCTTATCTCTACAGGGTGAAAGCCTCCAGCTTCAGGACTGTAGTCTGGATCTCTAAAGTTAAGTGTAACCACTTTTGCCCCACCTACAGAGTCACCTCTATTGGTAACTGCACTTACAATCACACCAATAAAAGAGTCAGGCACTTTTAAGCCTGATACTTGCTCTATTTGTAACGCCATATTTAATCCTTTTAAATTAAGCCATGCTCAGCAAATGAGTAGGTGCTTTCACCAATGATGATGTGATCAAGTACAGATACATCAATTAGGTTAAGTGCCTGCTGTAATTTGGTAGTAATAAGCTTGTCTGCTTGAGAAGGCGTAGTAATGCCTGAAGGGTGGTTATGCGCCAATATAACGGATGCCGCATTAAGCTCCAGCACCTCTTTAACAACTTCCCTAGGGTAAACACTGGCAGCGTTAATAGTGCCTCTAAATAGCTCTTTAAACTCCAGTATGCGGTTCTGGCTATCTAAAAACAGTACAGCAAATACTTCATGCTCATGTATTGCGAGTTTATGTTTTAAGTACTCTTCGCAATCATTAGGGCTATTCAATACGCCATCACGGAACTGCTTCTTAGCGATTATATAGGCAGCGGCTTCTAGTATTTGCTCGTCATTTACGGGGTGTTTAAATTCATATAACGACTGTTGACCTTGCATTGTAAATTCCTCTTAAGTGGTTCATGCAAGTTAGTGATGTATATGTGTAAGTTTTTTGTTTTAGGGCATAAAAAATTACTACGCCCGGAAAGGTTATGAACTAATAACCAACCGGAGAAATTCCATGCGTTTAATCAAATTAAAAGAAGTTATACAAAAGACATCACTTGGCCATTCAAGTATTTATAAGTTTATTGCTGAAAAGTCTTTTCCTAAGCAAGTGTCATTAGGTGCTAAGTCAGTAGCATGGGTTGAATCAGAAGTTGATGATTGGATTGAGGAAAGGATTGAAGAAAGGAATATTTAGTGATAGCTACATTTATAAAATAATGTTAGAAATTATAATTGGCCAATATAAACATTGGCCAAGATTGGATTTAACTCAATTGTTTTTTTAGTTGTTTTGCAATTGCTAAACTTAAGAGAGGTGGTACCGCATTACCTACTTGAAGCATTTGTGTAGATTTATTACCTACGAACTTAAAATTATCAGGAAATGACTGTAGGCGTGCCGCTTCTCTAACAGTTAGACATCTATTCTGGGTAGGTAGAGTAAACATTCCGGACGATGGCGTATCAAATCTAGTAGTAATTGTCCGAGCCTGACCAGTTTTAGACAGCCGACACCAAGTGCCACTAAAAGTAGATTTAGTTAAGTGTTCAATAGGTAAATCATTTCGACCACCATTCTCAGGTATTAGGCTTAGTCTCTCTAGCACTAATGGAGAGTGCTTTGTTGAAATGTGATTATATATTACCTCTGAATTTTTCCGCATTGCATTTTGGTATTCAGATTGAGGTAGAGATGTATAAGGCATTTCTTGTTTTCCTTCGCCTGAATTCAATGGTGGTAGATCAGATATAGCATTTTCAACTGTAACTTTATGTTCATTCCCTTTAGGCCAATTGAAATCAATATTTGAATTTGCAATACCTACAATAAAAGCTCGTTTTCTTGTCTGGGGGACTCCATATTCAGCGGCATCTAAAACTTTATGAGAAACCCTATAGCCCAGTGAGCTCAGTTTACTTTCTATATCTTTTAAGAAATACCCATCTTCAGCAGTTATGATTCCAGGGACATTTTCAATTAATATAGCTTTTGGTTTAAGGAACTCAACTGCTTCAATATATTTTAAAAACATAAAGTTTCGGTTATCATTCAGGCCTAGCCTTTTCCCTTTTTGAGAAAACCCTTGGCACGGTGGACCACCGATTAATATATAGTTATTGCCGTTTAAAGGCGCTAATAGCTCTGATAAATTTATATCATTAATATCTTCATTTATTAATTTTGTATATGGAAAGTTCTCCGCAAAGCCTGCGGCAATATTAGAACTATACTCAACAGCAATATCGCTTTCAAAACCAGCTAAATGGAAACCCAAACTTAGACCACCCACTCCGCTAAATAAATCTACAATCTTCATTCTGCCACATAGCCTTGTAGTCGATTCATGGAAATTTCTATATAGTCAGGATCCATATCAAAACCAATATATTTCCGGCCAGACATTTTTGCAGCTAGCAAAGAGGTACCACTACCTGAAAATGGGTCTAAAATAAGATCGCCTTTATTAGAGAGTAGCTCCACAAAGTGAGCCATCAACTTAATAGGTTTCTGAGTCGGGTGTTTTCCAAACCTTTTTTCAGATAACGGCGTTAAACCTGTTTCAATAAAGTCATGGATAGCTTTTCCTTCATTATTATAGGTGCCACTAGGTTTCCCTTTTGTGAAATATAACCATGACTCTGTTGAGTTAATAAAGCTAAGATTCATGTTCCTTGGCATTGGATTTTTTTTATGCCACGTACCAGTTGTCTTGTAATAGAAGCCAGCTTCTTCAAAAATCCTTTTAATACTTTCGACTTTTATTACGGCCATAAATACTACAACGGCGCCACCTTTTTTAACTTTAGTAAAAAGATTTTTTGCCAATAGCCCCATTTGCTCTTTCCATAAATCATCATCGATATTATCCCAATCACAAATAGAGAAATGATTTTCTCTAAGTCTATGAATGCCCGAACCGCGAGACTTCATATGTCCACCAATGTTATATGGGGGATCAGTTAATACTAAGTCTACAGAGTCTTCTCTCATAAGCTGAAGACCTTTTAAACAGTCAATTTGAATCAAGCTATTTTCATTAATTTCATTCATTATTATTACCTACTTGATTACCATGTATTATTTTCTCTTTCACTGCCGATCTAATAAATCCTTGCTCAGCTAGCCAGCATGTAACTATTACTCTAATAACTTCGGATTCTGAATTGCCTAATTCACCTTTTAGTTGATGAATTAATTTAATTTGCTCATCTGAGAATGAGACCTGAATTTTTTTACTCATTAGTTTATATCAACCTTGGGATTATAATCCTCAATTGGAATCCAATTGGAATCCAATTGGAATCCAATTGGATTCTTTTTAATGGTATATTGGGAAGGTGGCATAATCAAGATAAATATATAACAACAATGCTTGTATTAATATTGAACAGATAGGGTCAGCGAGTTTAAAAAACAATTTGCTTGATATGTATGATAAATAAACTGTTTTAAATTTTATAAGGGAGAGGTTAGTTAGAGTGTGTAAGAAATAAAGCCTTATATAGATTCAAAAACTAAGCACTCAGCTAATATTAGCTGAGTGCTTACTACATGCTATTTCGGCGTTGTAAAGCTTACTGGGCGACGTTCTTTACGAGGGCCAGTACGCTTATCACCGCGTTGGCTATCGTCTTTATCTTTACTAAAGGTGCGCTTTTTGTCACCAGCTGGACGCTCAGAGCGTTCGCCGCGTGGTTCTGCAGGACCTTGATCTTGTGTAATTGTTAGACCCATAGGGCGTTTACAAATAAACACTTTTTGGAAATGATCAAGTACATCTTTAGGCATGTTTTGCGGTAACTGAACCGTACTGTGATTGTCGTGTAAACGAATATCACCAATAAACTTGCTTGAGATGTCAGCTTCGTTAGCAATAGCGCCAACAATGTTCTTAACTTGAACACCGTGTTCACGACCTACTTCGATACGGTAAGTATCCATAGGACCTGCATCACGACTGTTACGTTCGCGAGGTTTACGCTCAGCGCGTTCACCACCACGTTCGCCGCCACGTTCGTTACGACGACCACGGTCACCACCGCGATCATTGCGGTCGTTACTACGTGGATTGCGATCGTTACGTTCGTTACGCTCACGAGGTTGAATCTTAACTTCTTCAACTTTAATAGGAGACTGTTGCTGTGCTAAACACAGTAACGCACCCGCTAAGCTTTCAAGTGGAAGGTCAAGTTTTTCAGCCATGTTAGTAGCTACGTCATTGAAGAACGTGATGTCTTTGTTTTCAAGCGCAATAGTTAATTTTGCTTGTAACGCTTCAATACGTTTTTCTTCAACGATTTTTGCAGTTGGTAATTCAACTTGTGCAATTTCAGACTTCGTATGACGAATGATATTTTTAAGTAAATAACGTTCGTTATGTTTTACGAATAAAATTGCTT
>NZ_JADYXB010000040.1:0-35600 GCF_015864485.1 Pseudoalteromonas sp. SWN166 | reverse complement strand
AGAACGAGTGAAACGTTATATTCTTCCAGAAAAAAGAAAACGGCCCAAAAGTAGGACCGTTCGAATTTCAAAAACTCGGTACACCATTAAGTCAAAACATGCTTAACTGAATGGTGTTACCCACAAGGGCAGTTTTTTATTGACCCAACTAGTACCAAACCAGCGGTACTCATTGGTGGTGGAATAGGGATTACACCTATGATCTCAATGGCTAAACACATTGCCAATGAAGGGTTAAGAACCCGCTATACACGCCCTTTGCATATTTTTCACAGTGCTAAAAATAAACAACAGCGTGCGTTTTATAACGAGCTAAAAACACTTGCAGATACGAGCAGCGGCGCAATTGATTACTATTCACTTTTATCGCAGCCTGTGCTTGATGAAAAGCAAGGCGGTGGTTTTAACTTAAAAGATGAGAGCTTTAATTTAAAAGACGAAAGCTTTGATTTAAAAGGGCGCATAAATGCGGATGTGTTTAGGTATTATTTACCACTTGATGATTACGAGTTCTTTTTATGCGGACCGCAAGCGTTTATGCAGCACGTATATAACGAGCTGTTATTACTCGGTGTGCAGGATAAAAACATATTTGCAGAAGCATTTGGACCCTCCGCTATTAACCGCAAAGTGCTTATCACAAGCGAAGCGCCTAATAAAAGCAAAGAGGTTAGCGCTGAAGAAGCAGACAATACCGTAATTAAATTTAGTAAATCGGGCTTTGAGCAGCGCTGGAACAAAGGCGACAACACGATCCTTAATGTAGCCGAAGCTCATGGTTTAGAACCTGAGTTTGGTTGTCGAAACGGCAGCTGCGGCAGTTGCGCCGTAAAAATAAACGTAGGTGCTGTGGTTTATCGCAATAACGTAAGTTATTCAGTAGAGGCAGGGCAGGCGCTAATTTGCTGCGCCGTACCGGCTAAAGGCGTTGAGGTGCTTGATTTAGAGCTTTAGTGTTTTATATGGACTATACATTCAATTAAGTTGTGAATCTCAAAGTCCACATGAACTGACTAAGATGATTAGTTGTAATGCTTTTAAATTAGTGGCTTGTAGTTTTTGAAGTTTAATTTATTTTTGGCATGTGCTGTTTACTTCATCCATTAAACAAAAATGTTTTGATAATCCATCGATATCTGGATAAATGTATTTAAAATTAATTCCTATCCTATCTAGCGATTTTAAAATAATGGATTTACTTTCTCTGGGGATAATCCACTCATGCAATGTATCTTTTTTTGTGGGAGGAAAAATACTATTTTTAATTACTGAATCACTGGATGGATGATATGTGAAGTTTCCAAGTTGAGCTCTTATTCTATCTGCAATAGGTGGTGGTTGATATGCTACTACATCATCGTAATCTATGAACTTTTTCATCTCAGGTTCATTTACATACCAAGTAGGAAAGTAAGCCGTCAATTTAGCATCTTTATTTAATTCGCCAGAACAAGCGAAAAAAGCAGCCACCAATATATTAGAAGACCAATCTAAAAACTTTGTTGGAAAACCATGATGTTGAGCTATTGCCATGCATTCAAATTCATTTTGAAAGTTTAACTCTTGAAAACGACTGGCTTGTTTAATCCACATTTTATATTTAAATTCGAAATTACTTAAATGAGGCTCTCTGTAAGCTTTAGGTACTAGTTCCCAAGAGGAGTCTGCTTGGCCTCTATAAAACCAACCACCACACCAATCATCAGAAGGCAGTCTCTCAGACAATTCCAAAAGCTCTGTGACTGAATTAATATAATTCATAATAATGTATCCATTTATAGATAAGTTTATTGTTAATATAAAATACTTAGTTTTTTATCAGATAGCATTCCCTCATATTTACACCTTATTAATAGCAAATAGCGAAATCTATTACCAATAATAAATATTATCACTGAATCTCAAATATCACTTAAACAAACACAAAAAAAGAGGCTTAATAGCCTCTTGTAAAACAGTATTAAAAACTTAAAAAACTAAGCTAGCAAACCCGCTTTTGTTTCAGGCATTACTATAAAGCCGTCTAGTTTACGAACGTTGCTTAACCATCTTAAAATATTTGGGTATTGCTCAAGTGATACGCCGCCCTCTGGTGCGTGTGCTATGTACGAAAAGTTGGCAATGTCGGCAATAGTTGGCTGAGTGCCTACTAAGTATTCACGGTTTTGTAAGTACGCATCCATGGTTTTAAATAATGAATGGGCAATGTTTATAGCGTTTTGATGATCGAGCTGCGCGCCAAACACAGTAACTAAACGCGCTGCAGCAGGGCCTGAAGCCACAAGCCCCGCAGCAACACTCAACCAGCGTTGAATGTGCGCTTGAACCGTAACATTTTCAGGGTACCAGGTTCTGTTAGCATCAAATTTTTGTGCCAAGTACACTAAAATAGCGTTTGAATCGTTAATAACGTCATCGTTATTTTTAAGTACCGGTACTTGTCCAAAAATATTCATTTTTAGAAAGTCAGCTTGCTTTTGTGCGCCGTTTTGCAGTGCCACATCAACCATATTTACATCAAGCTTTAAAAGCGATGTAAATAGCTCTGCGCGGTGTGAATGACCAGATAAAGTAAAACGGTATAGCGTTAGTTTGCTCATGGGTTGTCCTGTTTTTAATTTTGAATAGTGATTTTTAGTAACGCTATTCTTTCATTATTATTAGTTTTGAAAAACCGAGCTAGCAAGGAATTAATGTCAATGCTATATTGACAATCATGGATACTATTATTGGCATTAAAACAATCATCGCGGTTGTTGAAACAGGCTCTTTTACAGCCGCAGGCGACAGACTAGGGCTTTCAAAGGCGTTGGTCAGTAAATACGTGGGCATTGTAGAGCAAGACTTAGGGGTTAGATTATTTAACCGCTCCACGCGTAGAATTTCGATTACCGAAGCGGGGCAAAGTTATTACGCAAGCGTAGTGCCTGTAATTGAAAGCTATAGCGAAATGCTCGATAATTTATCGGGTCAAACAGCGCTTGCCAGCGGAAAGCTTAGGGTGAGTGCGCCGGTGTCGTTTGGTGAATCAAACCTTGCGCCGTTAATGCCTGAGTTACTGAGCCGCTATCCCGATTTAAGTATTGATTTAGTGCTTTCAGACAAAACAATTGATTTGCTAGAAGAGGGGGTTGATTTAGCAATTAGAATTGGTAGCGTGTCTGACTCTAATTTAATCGCGAGGCAAATTACCAGTTACCCTTTAATTTTATGTGCATCAGCCGAATACATTCAGCGTTTTGGCGCACCTACAAGTGTTGGCGAGCTTGAACAACACGCCACAGTGATTGATAGCAACTTTAAAATAGGTCGCCATTGGCCTCTAGTTTCACCAAGTGGTGAGGCATTAACGGCAAGCGTAAACTCGCGTGTTTCGGTTAATAATCCACAAGCTGTAAAAGAGGTGGTTGTAGCGGGTGGCGGTATTGGCTTAATCCCTGAAATAGTGGTGAGAGACGATATTGCATCGGGTAAGCTTGTGCAGGTTATGCGGGACTATAAAACATTTGAGTTTGGCTTGTTTGCTATTTATCCGCATAGAAAGTTTGTGGCTCAAAAGGTGAAGTCGTTTATTCAGTTTTTATTCGAAAAGTTTGAAGTTAAAAAATAAAGCGACTCTCAACCTTACTTTAAAGCTAAAATTAAAGTTAAAACCTAAGCTTAGCCAAAAACAAAAAGCCTAAAATCAGTTAAGTGATTTTAGGCTTTTTGGTGTGGGCTATTAAATTTACTTTTAAAACAGTTACTTACTTAAAAGTGACCTTTACTTCAAAATAACCACAGGCACATCGCTGTTTTCGAGCATTTTAAGGGTGTTGCTGCCTACAAAAAACTGCCTTAGCTTAGAGTGCCCAAACGCACCCATTACAATTAGTTCTACATTATTTTGCTCTTTGTATTGCATTAACGAGTCAAAAATATTGCCCTCTAAAAAGCTTGCTGACACCTTAAAACCCATACTGGTGAGTTTGTATTGCGCGTTAATAAACTTTTCTTCAAGGTCTTTTTCGTTGTTTTTAATACTCACTAAATGACAATGTAAGCCGTGTAATAAACCGCCATCAATCACTTGTTGTAGCGCTTTATCGGCTGTTTCGCGGCCATCGTACGCAATCATAAATGACGTAGGTTGTTTAAACGTTTCAGGAATAAGCAAAATAGGTTGGGTTGCATTGCGTATTAGGGTTTCTATATGTGAGCCAAGTACCGCTAAGCTATTACTATGTCCAGTGCCATTTTGGCCAATAACAATAAGGCGAGTGTCGTCTTTAAAGTCGATAACGGTATCGAGCAAATCACCGTGGCGCTTAATTAACTCAAAATTAGTAATGCCTGCCGATTTAGCATGCTCACTTACTGAGTTTAATAATTCGTCAGCCATTTTTAAACTTACTTTGCAGCGCTGCTCGTCAAGGGCTACCATTTCACTAAGCAGCGAAGAATGCGCGCCAATCCCAATGCTGCCAGAGTAGTTGCCGATATTAGTTTGCTGGGCTTTTTCAAGCGTATGCACAAAACTAATGGGTTTATTTAGCTTTTTTGAAGCCCAAATAGCGGCTTCGGTTACATTTTTAGTGATGGCTGAGCCATCAACACAGGTAATTATTTTAGTCATTACATTCTCCTTAATGTCCGCCAAGTAGTTTTTCGACTTCTTCAGGGTTATTGTGCACACCAAACTTATCAACAACGGTTTCGGTTGCGCTATTCATACCAATAACATCAACTGTTGCGCCTTCACGCCTAAATTTAATAACCACCTTATCGAGTGACGATACACCGGTTATATCCCAAAAGTGGGCATGGGTTAAATCTATTACTACATTAGCAACCGCATTTTTAAAATCGAACGACGCTATAAATTGCTCAGCAGAGGCAAAAAATACTTGGCCAACTACTTCATAAGTTATTTGGTCGTTGACTTCATCATGATTGGTTTTAACCACCATAAAGCGGCCAATTTTATTGGCAAAAAACAACGTTGCTAACAATACGCCAACTAAAACACCAATAGCTAAGTTATGCGTAGCAACCACCACAATAACGGTGGAAATCATCACTACATTTGACGAAAGCGGGTTCTTTTTTAAATCTTTAACTGATGCCCATGAGAACGTACCAATTGATACCATAATCATTACAGCAACCAATGCAGCCATAGGAATTAACCGTAGCCATTCATCTAAAAACACCACCATGATGATTAAAAACAAACCGGCAATAAACGTTGAGAGCCGACCACGACCGCCCGATTTAACGTTAATGATAGACTGCCCAATCATGGCGCAACCCGCCATACCACCAAATAAGCCTGCACCAATATTGGCAATACCTTGACCTTTACACTCTTTATTACGATCGCTCGTTGTATCGGTTAAGTCATCAACAATAGTGGCGGTCATCATCGATTCAAGTAAGCCCACAACAGCAAGGCCAATTGAGTACGGTAAAACAATTTGCAGTGTTTCGAGTGTTAGCGGTACGTCTGGCCATAAAAATATAGGCAGAGTGTCAGGCAATTCGCCCATATCGCCAACGGTTCTTATATCAAGCCCTAAAAACAGTGAAACCAGCGTAATAACAACAATACACACTAAAGGAGAGGGAAGTATTTTGCCAATGGTTGGAATATACGGAAATAAATAGATAATACCCAAGCCCGCTGCGGTCATCGCATAAACATGCCAGGTAACATTGGTGAGCTCAGGTAACTGCGCCATAAATATTAAAATTGCCAGCGCGTTTACAAACCCAGTAACAACAGAGCGTGATACAAACCGCATTAACTCACCGAGCTTTAAAAACCCTGCAAATATTTGTATTACGCCGGTAAGTAAGGTGGCAACCAGTAAATATTCAAGACCGTAGTCTTTAACCAGCGTGACCATTAGCAGTGCCATTGCACCGGTTGCCGCCGAAATCATACCTGGGCGTCCGCCTACAAAGGCAATAATAACCGCGATACAAAATGAGGCGTATAACCCCACCTTTGGATCAACACCCGCAATAATAGAAAAGGCAATCGCTTCAGGTATAAGGGCAAGCGCCACAACAATACCAGCAAGCACATCACCACGAATATTAGAGAGCCAATCTCTTTTTACGTGATCAAACATGTAATAAACCTAATTAGTTAGTTTCCCAAAGTATAGGGGAATATTTTATTTAAATAACCGAGATTCTCGCGCAGACGGCGATTAGGGTTGCACGTAACGTGCCGATGAAAAAGGGAGTAGTTGCCTAGGGCGGCGTAAGTTTCAAGTAAAAAGCTCCTTTTTGATTAATTAATTTACTAGCTACGTGAAAATAACATAAGAAAAAGTTTGTTTCTAGCGAATAGAAAAATAGAAGGTTACGGCTGATGAATAAAAACCTAGTTACATTTTAGAAACATATACAATAAATAAGTTATTAATTATATAAAATAACTTAGTATATTAACAGTGAGCTATTAAGGTAATTATAATACTATGTTATTTAAAACACTCGTTATTTGCACTGTTTTAGTGCGCTTGAACGTTTTTTTTATTTAATCTGGTGCGTAACTGGAGTTAAATAAACGCTTTTGCATATTCCAACGTTATATTGTTGACAAGATGTAACTTGTCGCTATTATACATTCTTTAAAAAATTCCAAATTACTTTTTATTTTACGTAAAAATAAAACATGTTTGATATAAATAATGGAAATTAAATAAGTGAAAACGGAGCAGTTAAGGATACCTTACGGTTTTACCCTTATTGAATTAATGATAGTAATTGCTATTATTGGGATTTTATATGCAATTTCACTTCCAAGTTATACGAGTTACATACAACAAAGTCGAAGAGCTGATATCCAACAGGTTTTACTACAGCAAACAGCTGTTTTAGAAAGGCAATACACTCGTGTTGGTGGTTACCCAAATACATCTACTTTTCCTACCTCAGATTATTACTCCTTTAGCTATACAACCGATGCAACTACAGGGGCTTCAAATGGGTCTGAATTTACAATACAAGTTACACCTAAAGGTGCTCAGAAAAGTGATGAGTGTGGCAAGTTATCTGTAAATCAAAGTGGTACAAAGTCTTCAGATAAATCTAAATGCTGGTAAAAAAAAGCATTGGTTTTACTTTACTCGAAGTTTTAATCACGATGACCATTATCGGTATTTTAACTGCAGTTGCGGCTCCTTCGTTTATTACTTTTATAAAGCGAGATAGATTAGTTACAAATTCGAATCAACTACATAGTGTTTTTAAATTTGCGCGTAGTGAAGCAATTAAAAGGGATCAAACCGTTTCTCTCAATACGTCTAATAAACAATGGCTAGTAAAAACTCCTATTAATTCGACGCAAACCACGTTAAATATTTTTGAAACTACACATAGCAGCATTTCTGTAGATTTAAAGAATATTAATATTTCAAGTACGGGTGAATTAGGCCAAATGTATCAAATCTTGGTGAGTGATAATGACAGTACAACTGGCGACTTTACTTTATGTATTTTACAAAGTGGGCAAAGTTGGTTAGTTGAGGTCCCAGAGACATGCTAATAAATTACAGCAAAGGGTTTTCTCTTTTAGAAGTTATGATTGCTTTAATTGTTGCGACGGTTGCTTTGTTAGGACTTGCGTCAGGCCAACTAAAATCATTGCAATATATTACAAACAGCTTTAATTATACGGTGTCAATAATTGAGGCTAATAATGTTTTAGAACGCATTTGGCCACACCTATGCGAACTGCAACAAACTAACCCTAGTTTGTACAATGATGCTGATTTCAGAGCTTATTTATCTCCACAGATTGATGCATACACACTTACCTTACCAGCGGATTTTTCTAATGATTTAAGTGTTGAAATAACATGGCAAGATAAACGTTTGACTGACAATTTAGAAAACCGTGTTGTAATTACAGGAAGTTTTCCGACGCTACCTGCTGGATGCGCGCCATGAAAAATTTAATAAATAAACACCATGGTTTTACGTTAATAGAGCTTATGGTTGCACTTGCTGCAGGTATGTTTTTATTAGGTGGTGTGACCCTGGCTTATTCTTCAATTAGTAGCAGTACCAGCACAGCAAAAGATTTAGAAAATGCATTAGATGTAATCCGATTTAGCAGTAAAGTATTTACACGAAGTCTAAAACAAACCAGCTCAATTCCTACTTATAGCGATAATATTTTAAGTGTTGAGCAAGAATCGGGTGTACTTGCATGCACAGGCTCAATAATTAATGCGCCATTCACTGAAAAATATAGTCACGAAGACGACTCATTATTTTGTGATATAGGTAATGGCAAAGTAAAAATATTAAAAGGTGTTAATACAATTAGCTATCTAATTGATAACAATGTTGTGAGTGTCCTTGTAGAACCTACAAACTTACCAAGCCAATTTAATAACAGCTTAGTTATTGATATATCTTTGTCGCAAATGGTAATGAATAAGGCATTTCAATAAATGAAAAATACATCTGGTTTTACGCTTGTTACCGTACTTATTTTAACATCTATGGCTTCAATTGTTGTACTTAGCACTCTTAGAGATAGTGTGATTCAGGAACGTTTGAGTGGCAATTTTCAGAAAAAGTTGAACGCAAGGTTGATGTCCGAAAAAGGCGTATTTTCGAGTATGGAAAAACTTGAAACAGCAATGCTTGCAGACCCGACTATAAATATTAATGATCTAATAGCCGGTAATAGTGAAGTTTCTGGAACAGGCTCACTTGAATCTAGCATATACAATGCAACCATCGAGATTGACAGTAATGGCGATATTTTAATTTCTAGCGAAGGAACCCGCTTTGAAGGTGAGGACCAAATGCAAGCTATATTCGAATATGTAGCAGGTGGTGGCGGAACTACCAGTGCCTCAGTTTTTTCTAATGGAATTACAGGATGTTCTGGTGTTGCAATTAGTGGAAGTGGCTTAATTGATAGTTATGATTCGTCTTTAGGGGATTATAACGACACGCTAGATGATGGCAGTAAAAATACATCAGAAGAATCTTTTGTTAATACAGTTAACGATACTGGTGATATTACGCTCAATGGTAGCGGTACAATTGAAGGTGATGTTTTATCCTCTAGTAACTTATCAATTATTCAAGGCGCAGATGTTACAGGCAATATTCATAGTAATGGCAATTTAATACTCTCTGGTGGTGTGGTTATTGGAGGGGATGCATCTGCATATTTAAGCTTCACACAAAGTAGTGGTACTGTTTCGGGTAGCGTTTCTGCAAATGAATCTATATCAGTAAAGCAAACTCCGGTTGGTGGTGATATTAGTTCATCAGGTCCAATTTCGGTTACAGGTAATACAGTCCAAGGAACAATTCGTTCATATGGTTTAGTGGCTCTTACACAAACAATAATACGTAATGGTGTTTATACTTCCGGTAATTATGAACAAACAGGTGGAACTGTATACGGTCGAGTACGTGTTCACGGTAATGTAACACTTAAACAGTGGGGCAGTACTATTGATAGTAAAGATTTAAGATACGCAGGTAACGGCTCTTTTAAAGGCGATACACCAGAGTATGCTTTTTCACCTTATAAAGTATCAAGTACAGACATATCAATACCAACTATTGAGCCAGTTGAAAAAATAACACCAGAAAGTGAAAATAATAGAGGGTTAACTGCGTGTGATCCACTTGATATTGCAACAGCAATTGATAGCGTGTCAGTTAATACGACAAGCCCTGATCTTTTTATAAACAATAATAGCAGTGCAGGTGACTTACTCGAATTAGAAACTAATAAGGCTAACTTTTTAGTAGATTTTGGAAGTACTCCAGATGGTGCCATCACTGCTAAAGCTGCAGCTTTTCTTGATTCAGCAACTCAAATATTTTATTTTGATGACGTGAAAATTAAGGGGCGAATGCAGGTAAAAAGCAACCATAATGCGGTTATGTTTGTAGATGGTGATTTTACAATGAATGGCGCAAGTTCGCTAACGATCCCTGATAACAGCAGTTTAACTATCATAATTAAAGGAAAGCTTAAGATAGGAAATGGGGCACAAGTTTACGCACCAGATAATGGAGTTACAAATGAAGGCCGACCCGTTTTTAGTATTTATAGTTCATACAATGGAAGTGACACTGGGATAGAGTTTTCAGGTGGTACACGAGAGCTTTACGCTGTTATATACGCACCACTTACACAAGTTAAAGTTACTTCAGCTGTCGGTTTTAAAGGTTCTATTTTAGGAGATACCGTTATTGTAAGCGGCGCCGGTGGTATTCACTTTGACACGGCATTAAATGAAGCAAGTTTTGGTGGCTCTTCATCTGGTGGTAATGAATCAACAAGCAAATTAGTTTTTAAAGGGTGGCGCTTTACACCCATTGAACAAAGTAATGAATAAAAAATACTGCTAATAAGCTTATTTCTATAAGAGAAGCTATTAGGCTTGCTAAATTAATTGCTCTTATTAATATTCTAAAATTTAAAACTCGAACGTAAAACCAAACGCTCTTAATTTTTCATATACGTTTATGTCAAAACGATAAAAATAGGAGCTCGGGAGCTACGTTTGTTTTTCTTTGCAGTTTCTTAGCAATTTCATGGTGGCAGTGGTGCTACATTTTGGAGCGAATTTGAAACCTACTATACTAGTGGATAGCTAACTTTTTAATTACCGGATTGTTCAATGTAATGCTTATAGACATTAGTTTAGCTGCTTTTTCCGGGTTTGTTTCAGTGATATTTTTATTAAATTTTTTATATGAAACAAAAAGCTTGTACCAATAACAGAGTAAATACTATCCTTTTTAATAAGTGCAAAAACCATAGTAACGGGTTTGGCGCATATTATTAATTTCAAGTCCAATAATATAAATTTAAGATCATTCTCCTTCAATACTTTCATTTTTAAATCCTTATAGTTTTTATCAATTAGGATCGCCATCATAAAGACTAAAAAGCATTCACATTTAAGTTAGATAAGTATGTGGTGCCATCATGAAATACTTCACTTTCCAGAAAGAAAAGGAATTACAAATATAAACATATGATGTATGTTGTCGATATTAAATAATAACAGCAGTGCAAAAACCTGTTAACACATAACGACCTCAACGGGAGAAAATATGAGACAACATCTATTAGGCTTCACACTAGCCCCCTTATTTCTACTTACAACAGCATGCTCGCAGCAAGAAAGCGTAGCTAAAGTTGATAGCACAGAAACACTAAGCGCTTCTCAAAATAGTTACGAGCAATCTGCTCTTTTAAAAATCAGTAAACTTAAAAAGCTGATGGAACAAGCTCAAACAAAACAGATTGATGTGACTCGTGAAGAAAGCGTAGTTTGGTTTGCAGAGCAGTTTTTAAAATTTGCTAACTGGGATGAAAATAATTACGACGCGGTTGTAAAGCTTTTTGGTTACGAGCGCCACTATGCTGCGGACAAGGAAAGGTTAGCAAAAGAGTTACCAAATTTTGAACGCGAAAAAGTAATTCAAATTTTAGATAAAGGTATTGATGACTTGTCTAAAGAGCTTGCAGGCGAAATTAAACGCCGCCCTGTAAATAAGGTCGATTGGCAAAATACTAAAGCACAAGACAATATGTTTGTTAGTAATGGCAAGCCTATTTTTTTATATGACTATTTTTCAAAGAGTGTTGGTCAGCCACTTACAAATAAAGATGTTTATAACGATCATTTAGGCGCGCTCTATCATGGCGGTGAAGACTTATACCCGGTAGATCACGACCGTGCCATTAATTCATTTTTAGTGCGTGAAGATGGCACTTTTGACGAAGAGTTAATGAAAGAGTTAACGCGCATCCCTGATACCAACATTGGTTTTTTAGTTTACTGGTTAATGGGTATTCCAAAGTGGGTTGAAGAGCAAGAGCCAGAAGTTAGAAAAGGCCGTTCGTTATTTACAGGATTCGATATTGATAACCCATTAGCGCGAGATCTTTGGGGTAAAATAATTCGTAAAACGGGTGAGCTTACTAAAGGCAAAAAAGTAACTGAAGTTGGGTTTGTGTTAGCTAACGAACCGCATTGGTACGCCGAAAAAGGCCACTGGACACAAAAATATGAAGAAATGACCAGCATCTCTTCGTACACACTAAATAAGTTTAGAAGTTGGTTAGATAAAAAATACCAAGGTGATATTAACGAGCTAAATGAAAACTGGGGAACGCATTTTAGCCAGTTTGCAGATGTAGCTATTGAGATACCGATTGATCCTGCGATTAAAGGCGAGCCTAAGTGGTACGACTGGACGCGTTACAATATGGACAGAAGCACTGACTGGTTTACTTACGTTCAAAACGAACTACATTCTGTAAATGAAGACGCCGATACCCATATAAAAATTATGCCACGCATGTTTATGGACGATTCACGCTCTGGCGGTATTGATACCGAAGCATTAGCTGAGTTAACAACCATGGTAGGGCACGATGCTAAGTCGTTTGGTAGTGAAAATATTCGCCCAGGTAAGTCATCTAAGTGGATTGAAAAATACGCGTATAACTGGGGCATAGTTACTATGTTTCATGACTTTATGGAATCAGTTGCGCCTAATAAAATTAATGTAAATTCTGAGTCTCATTTTTTATCATCGGGTCAGTGGCGAGATTTAGACACACGTACAAGTTATGTACGTAGTGTTTATTGGCTTGCAACTTTACTTGGTATGGATGCCAATATGGGCTGGTTTTGGGCGCGTGATCCAGATGGTTCACCAGAGGATCGTTTAGAAGGCGATCTGGACTTTTTTGACCCAGGTCTTGGCGGTGCATTTGCGGGTTCTAACAATATGCAGCCACATGTAACTAACGAAGTTACCCAAGTAATGTTTGATCTTAATAGTTTTTCTGAGGAAATTGTTGAGCTTAGAGAGCAGCGTCGTCCACTTCGTTTGTTTTACTCTGAAACAACAGCAATTAATACAAACGACTATATGACAAAGGGCTACAAACTTTACGAAAATTTATTTTTTGAAGGCTTCCCGCTTGGTTTTGCAACTAAAGATGTAATCGAAAAGCAAGACAATAGCAACTGGGATGCAATACTGGTTTATCGCAATAACTTTGTTACAGATGAAGAGTTTAAAGCGCTTCAAGGGTATTTAAACAAAGGCGGTACCGTTATTTTAGACTCAGCGCAAAGCTTGTCTTTAGACGAGTACGGGCATCCGCGTAAGGCTAAGTTAGTTGCCAGTAAAGGTAAGCTTATTGTTATGCCAAAAGGGGCCGATGTTGAAGCTATTAAACAAACTGCACTTGCAGAGGTTTCGGGTAGTACGCCTGATGTTGTTGTAAACGTAGATAATGGTGAGTCATTTAAAACCACAACATGGCGTACTGTTAAGCAAGACAATGGTAGTTATCTGGTTAATATTTTAAATTTAGGCCACACAACAGCAACCGTTGATCTGTCGCTTAAAAATGGTAAATCTATTCATGTTAAAAACTTAATGACGAGCAATAAAATGAATACCAGCTTTGATATTCCTTCTGAGGGTGTCTTGCTTGTTGAAGTTACAGCTCAATAAATAGTTTTTTAGCGAGTACATCCCTATGTGCTCGCTTTTCAATTAACACGATACATTAAGTTGTGGATAGCAAATGAAAGCAAATAATAAGGTTAAACTAATAGCAATATCGTTGAGCTTAATCCTTGGTAGTGCAGGGGTTAATGCTCAGCCGATGCCTCATATTGCGCAACCAGGCGAAAATTGGGTTTTACAAACTGAACGCTCAGATGAGTTTGATATTAAAGATGCTGAAAAATGGAATTTTCAAACAGAAAACTACGGTGTTTGGTCTTGGAAAGATGAAAATGCCAGTGTTTCTGAAGGCATATTAAAACTAACCACTAAACGAGAAACGCATTTAAGAACGTTTTGGGATGGCTGTAATAAAACAAAAGTGCCTAATTATAGATTGTTTTACACTTCGGGAGTTGCTAAATCTAGAGCAACAGGGAGTTACGGATATTATGAGGCACGTATAAAGGGTGCGGATAAATTTCCGGGAGTATCACCTGCATTTTGGATGTACAGCAAAATAGATCGTACTTTAACGAATGAAGGCGATGTGCAATATAGTGAAATAGATGTAGTTGAGTTAACTCAAAAACAGACGCTTCAGGAGTCGGACCACGACCTACATAATATTGTTATAAAAGATGGCGCACCCAAGTGGATGCGACCTGGTAGCTCGCCAGAAACAAACCATAATGGCTATCACTTACCATTTGATCCCAGTGAAGACTTTCATACTTATGGGGTTAATGTAACCAAAGACGACATTACATGGTATGTAGATAACGTTCAGGTTGGCTATAAAAAGAATTTGTACTGGCACCGCGATATGAACTTAACATTATCGCAGGGCTTACGCGCACCGCATACACAATGGAAATGTAATCAATTTTATCCTTCAGATAATCAGTCTGCACAAGGTTTTCCAACATCAATGGAAATTGATTACGTGAGAACGTGGTTAAAGCAATAAAAACCCTAAAGCCCATTCTAATAAAGTGTAAATATTAGCCAAATTAAAATTTATTTGTTGCCAATATAAACATCATATGTTTATATTGTTAAAATCAATTTTATACTTTTATAATAAAGTACAGGCAGATTGTTAAAACACTGACGTAGCAATTTTTAGTTGTTTAAAAGGACACACACATGAACTTATTTAAAATAAAAATGGTGATGCTGTTAGGGTGCTGCACATTATTTGCTCCCAATTTATATGCAAAAGATGCAGAGCTGAAAAACTCTGAAGCCAAAAAGCCAAATGTGCTGATTTTACTGTTTGATGATATGCGCTTTGATACGTTTTCTTATCGTAATGGCCCAGTTTCAACGCCAAATATTGACGCATTAGCAAACGAAGGTACACGTTTTGATCAAGCGATGACATCTACTGGCTTATGTTCTCCTTCGCGCGCGGCTATGTTTACTGGCCGCTGGGGACATAAAACGGGGCTTGACGATAACGTGGGGCTTTATCATTCTCGTCTTTCTGAGTTATCACTTAGTGAAGGCAGCGTAATTAAACGTGCAACAAGCGTAGGTTACGACGTAAGTTATGTAGGTAAATGGCACTTAGGTGCACAAGGCCCAGCACTGCGCGGTGCTAACTTTATGTGGGGGCACGATAAAGAGGAAGAGCGTAATGGCCGTCCTTTTACGCCTTATGGTACACAAAAAAATGTTGCCCGTATGAATGCAGGTGAACGCGATAAAAACGGCGAAAAGCACGATTACTACAAAACACTTCCGGGCACATACGCAGATACAGTAACAGCTAAAGAAGTAAACGAAGGCAAATTAATGCTGCAAAATGCGGCCAAATCAGACAAACCATTTTTTGGTATTGTTAGTTTTGAGCAACCTCATCCGCCGTACCGCGTACCAGAACCTTACGCCAGCATGTACGACTACAAAGATATAAAACTTCCTAAAAACTTTGGTATAGAACGTAAACATAAACCAATGGCGCAAGATGATATTTGGTGGCCTTGGCACGATGTAAGCCACATGACTGAAACCGATTGGCGCAAAGCGCATAGTTTTTACTATGGTGCCATTGCCATGATTGACCACGCAGTTGGCGAGCTTATTAATACCGCCAAAGAAGAAGGTTTATACGACGACCTACACATTATTTTAGTAGGCGACCAAGGTAGTATGCTAGGCGAGCATAACCTGTATGACAAAGGCCCGTATGCATACGACGAATTAATGCGTATGCCACTTATTATTCGTGACCCTAGCCTTGAGCCTAAAATAATTAACCGCCAAGTGTCTATGCTAGACATAGCACCAACACTTCGCCAGTGGATGACACTACCCCTTGATGGCGACGAAGATGGACGTTCACTTTTACCATTGATGAAACAAGGCGATAGTGCCGATGCTGGTAAAGATGATATTTCGTTATATGCCTACGAATGGTACAACGGCGGATGGTTTGGTATTAGAGCTATACGTACCCCTGAAATGAAATTTGTATGGAATCCAGGCGACAGCCGCGATGAATTATACGACTTAAAAAATGATCCGTACGAAATCACAAACCAAATAGATAATCCTAAATACAAAAAACAGCTTACTGATTTAGTGCATAAAATGGCGGGAGAGCTTAAGCGTATTGAAGACCCATCATTAACTAAATTTAATCACCACATGAAAGCTTTTTTATAGCCGAGTAATGCCCTTTGGTGGGCCTTAATTGGCCTGCTATTTTTTATTATCAAAATTGAGATTGGCACTATGAAAACACACACAAAATTATTGAGCGCTTTATCATCGCTTGCCTTATTAATTGGCTCTGCGGGCATACACGCAAGTGAAAAAAAACCCAATATTATTCTTATTGTTGCAGATGACCTAGGTTATGCAGATGTTGGTTTTAATGGCTCTAAGGATATTATTACCCCAAATATTGATGATCTTGCTAAATCGGGTACTTCCTTTTCAGACGCTTACGTAGCGCACCCGTTTTGTGGCCCAAGCCGAGCGGCATTAATGACCGGTCGTTATCCACATAAGATTGGCTCACAATTTAATTTACCGACACGCGGCTCAAACGTAGGCGTGCCTACTGACGCTAAGTTTATTAGTAAATTACTAAACGAAAATAACTATTTTACCGGTGCATTAGGTAAATGGCATATGGGTGATGCGCCGCAGTATCATCCAAATAAACGTGGTTTTGATGAATACTATGGATTTTTAGGCGGTGGGCATAATTATTTTCCTGACCAATATCAACTTCAGTATAAAAAGCAAAAGGCACAAGGCTTAAAAAATATTTTTGAGTACATTACTCCGCTAGAGCACAACGGCAAAGAAGTAAAAGAAACGCAGTACATTACTGATGCACTTTCGCGCGAAGCCGTTAATTTTGTAGACAAAGCAGCAGACAAAAAAAATCCATTCTTTTTATATTTAGCTTACAACGCACCGCATGTGCCATTGCAAGCTAAAGACGAAGATATGGCGATGTTTCCTGATATAAAAAATAAAGACCGTAAAACATATGCAGGTATGGTTTACGCAGTTGACCGCGGCGTGGGTAAACTAGTAGAAACCCTGAAAAAAAATAATCAGTATGATAATACGCTTATCGTATTTATGAGCGATAACGGTGGCAAATTAAGTAAAGGCGCTAATAACTTCCCACTTAAAGCAGGTAAGGGCAGTACACAAGAAGGCGGTTTTAGAGTTCCTATGTTGTTTCATTGGCCTAAGCATGTACCTGCGGGCAAGCGTTTTTCGCATCCTGTATCGGCACTAGACTTATACCCAACATTTGCAGCTTTAGCGGGCGCTAAAGTTGAAGAAAACCAACATTTAGATGGTACAAATATGTGGCCTGCATTTATTAAAAACGAAAACCCACATAAAGATGAGCCTATTTATGCACTTCGCCATCGTAAAGGTTACAGCGATGCTGCAATTCGTATGAACCAATGGAAAGCATTAAAAGTTAACCAGCAACCATGGCAGTTATTTAATATCGAAAACGATATTTCTGAAAAACACGATGTAAGTAAATCTAACAAAGCACTGTTAACCGACATGGTTCGCGAAATGGAAAAATGGAGTTGGGATAACCAACAGCCTAAATGGTTTCACGAAACGGCTGAAGGTGCTAACTGGCGATTAGATGCCATGCCACGATTCGATAAAACGTTTAAAACAACTAAGTAAGTTTTATCAAATTCATGGAGGCTTTATGAAAGTAAAAACAATTGTATGGCATGTTTCTTTGTTATGCATGGGCGCAAGCTTACTAGGTTGTCAACAAGCGAGTGCCCTAGCGGGCGCTCAGCTAACACCGGGCAAAACATTATTTACTGAGCAGCACCAAGCAATTAAATTAGAAAACAAAAATCGCCGTAAATGGGATAACGCATTAATAAGCGATTTAGACCAAGACGGTTACCCAGATTTATTACTTACCGACCATGGTTATACCATTCGTTTGTATTGGAACAATAAAGGCGTTTACGACAAAGGGCGCGACCTGATTGTAGGTGATATGCACGGTATTGGCGTAGGCGATTACGACAAAGATGGCAAAATGGATATTTTGCTTTCACGTGGTGGTGGCTCTGGCGATAACGCGCGTAATGCTAAGTTATTTCACTTTAACAAAAGAGAAATCATTGAAGGCGGTGAGTTTTCACCCAAACTGCCAACGTTGCGTGGGCGCACTAGTAAGTTTTTTGATGCCAATAACAACGGTCATTTAGATTTATTACTAATGGGATTCCCGCAGGCTAATAGCGGTAAACAAACCAGTAATTTTATTTATAAAAACGATGGTAGCGGCAATATAACTCACGCAAGTGATTTACCAAAAACTAATCGAGATGGTCAAAAAGTCCTTATTACAGATTTTAATAACGATAAAATTGACGATTTAGTGATTTACGGCGACGGTGCTTTACGTGTTTTAAAAGGCAATGGCGACTTTACCTTTAGTGACGTAACCGCCAATGTTTTACCTAATAAAATAATGGATGCGACGGGTGTTAGCGAAATCGATTTTGATAATGATGGTGACTTTGATTTATATATAAGTCGTGCTAACCCATTACAAGCAGGCGATACGTTTTTTGATGCTAAAAGCCACACATTTGGTTTTTACACCAAGCGTGGACCATTTAAATATGATGACTTACTTATTGGCGATACGCTTAATTTAGTTAACTACCAGTCACCTTATCCAAACCAAGATGTATTTGTAGGCGAAGGCACTTATAAATATAAATTTGAAGGTGAAAGGCACAGTGGTCAAAACGTCAATATTGTTAGCAGTAATGGCCTAGGCTGGGCCGATACCCAACCTAATAAAGGCTTGTATGTTGGTTATATAGGCAATGATAAATGGCGTATGGCGGGTAATACTTTTTCACCTACAACGGGTGTTGTAACCGGTGTTAAACATTATACGGTAAATAAAAAACCAACAGCTCCATCAGATTTGTTACTTAAAAATGAAAGTGGAAAATTTGTAGATGTGAGTGCTAAAGCTGGCATTAAAACAAATTTAAATACGACCGGCGTAAGTGTGGGAGATTTTAACAACAACGGCTACCAAGATTTGTTTGTTGTTAAACAAGGCAACTTGGTAACGCCTACATCGCAAATACTGTATTTAAATAATGGCGATAACACATTTAGCCAAGCGACTCATTCAGGATTAATAACAAACACCTTAGGTACCATTGGCTCAGGCGCAAATGTATTTGATTACAACTTAGACGGCCAGGTCGATATTATTATGAATAACGACAGAGGTCAGTGGCACTTATTTAGTAATCAAGCCAATAACAGTAATCACTATGCATTACTGCGTATAAGTAATTCACTTAAGCATAATGCAAGCCCAATTGGCGCTATAGCGACACTTAAAGGCTGTGGTAAAACCCTTACAAGGCGCGTGTCGCCTGATGCTGCACCTTATACACAATCATTTGATAATGTAGTTCATTTTGGTTTAGGCCAGTGCAACGAAATAGATAACGTAAGTGTGCGTTACAGCAATGGTGAAGTAATCAGTAAATCTAAGGTTGGGACAGATCAAGTAATCAATTTTTAATTACAACGTTTGATTACGACAAAGTTAACTATGAGAGGTAAAAAGCAAGGTTTGGGAACAAGCCTTGCTTTTTTTTCGCAAAAAATTAAGAGTAAAAGAGAGCAATAATGAATAAAAATAACATCACTCATCTTAAAAATAAATTAGCGGGTTTGGTATGCTTATTTACTGTGTTTGGTTGCAGTACCCACACGGCTCAAAGCAATAATAAAAGCATAAATAAAGGGGGAGTAAGTGCATCTTTAGCGCCTGTTAAAACGTCTAATACACTGCTTGAGAGTGCGAGTTTATTTGCATCACTCCCTGACTATTGCCCAACCCCAGACGCTTTTGCTGCCTCTCCTACAGGAGAGCTTACTTTATCGTGTGTTAACTATGCCAATAAAGGGCTACAAGCGGGTGTGCTGGTTAATATTAATAATGACAAAACGTTTACTAAAATAGCCCAGTTGTCGGGGCCAAATAATAAAGGGAAGGGTCGTCCTATGGGCCTTGCCTATGCCCCCGATGGTGCGTTATTTGTAGCCGATAACCAAGGTGCTGGCAAAGCTCGATTACTTAAACTCACCTTAAAAAATAATAAAGTCATCAATACTCAAATAGTAGCAAAAGGCATGAGTTCGCCAAATGGTGTGCGCTATCAAAATGGCTATATTTATGTAACTCAACTGCGTGTGCCAAGTAAAAATAAGACCGAGACTCTCAGCGGGATATATCGTTTTAAGGCCACAGATACCAATATATTAGTGACTAACAGTACAGATGATCCGCATTTATTGTTTTTGGCTAAAACAGCTAATAAGCAACGTAAATTTGGACTTGATGGCTTAGTTTTTGACTCACAGGGCAACTTGTTTGTAACCAACCTAGGTGACGACTTAATTTATAAATTAACGTTTGATACAAACAACAACCTGCTTAGCCAAAGTACCTATGCAACACTTCCAAAAGGAAGTGGACCTGATGGCTTAACTATAGACCCTCAAGGTAATTTATATGCTGCAGGTTTTTTAACTAATCAAGTTATAAGAATTGATACAAACCAAAATGTAACCGTTATTGCATCGTACCCCGATAACAATTCAGAAAATGGTGAATTAGACCAACCCGCCGATATTATTTATTATAAAGGCTCTTTGCTTATGTCGAATTTTGACTTGCTTACAGGCCCAGGCATTACCAATACTGGGCATGGCAAACCTTATACGGTAAGTGAAATTAAGTTACATAATAAGTAAGGTTTTAATTTAAGTTAAGCGCTTAAATTAGGTTCTTAAATTAAAATCGTGTGTATTGCCGTGTATGTTTGAGCTTTAGATTTATGGGCAATACATTTGGTTTACCGCTTTCAAAACTGCTGATTGGCAGCTTTTGATAGCTGTAAATATTCTAATGAGCATAAGTTAATATTATAAACCCTCGTAAATTTCTTTCTGAACAACTCAATTTTGATCATTTTCAACAACATATTTTATTTATTAATGGGGATTTTGAGTCTCTTTTTTTGTTTTGTATAAAAAATAAAAATATCTACGTTACTTTCACTTAAATATTAATGAATTTAAATTGTTTAAAAACAGCGGTTTAAATCATTTCGTTTGAAAAAGAAACAAAAATGTAAAAATTAAAGTAAACGACTTGTAAATATAAACATCATATGTTTAACTTGATCGCAAGTTAAGCAACGCTATGAAACGAAATTAGGATACCAGGACGTTCATTCATTTTATCTGTGGCGCTTAACTAACAATAAAAACAGACGACATCATCACACACTGGTATTGAGAAAAACGATGCCGATAAACAGGAGAGCACACAATGCAGCATAACTTTAGGTTATCAGCAGTCTCTGCAGCTATTATTGCTTCGCTTATTTCATCATCTGCTTTTGCACAAGAAGATGAAGAAAAAGAGAAAATAAAACTACAAAAAGATATCGAAATAATTGAAGTCCAAGGAATCAAAAGTAGCTTACGAAAAGCGGTAAACGCAAAGCGCTTTTCCGACAACGTAAGTGACTCAATTCATGCTGAAGATGTAGGTAAATCAACAGATCAAAACATCGCTGATGCACTATCTAGAGTAACAGGGGTGAGTATTCAAGAAGAGGGCGGTGAAGGAACACGTATATCAATTCGTGGTGCCGGACCTTCTTTAAATCAAATATCAATGAATGGTGTCGCACTTACCGGTGGACTAAGTACCGATGGCTCTAGTGCGGGTGCTACTAACGATAACAGTGTTGATTTAAGCTCTTTTTCGTCAGATATATTGTCATCTATCGATGTAATTAAAACATCTTCTGCTGATAACGATGAAGGCTCACTCGGTGCAAGTGTTGTGCTTAGAACTGTAAAACCGCTAAATTTAAACAAACCACGTCGTTCTTTTACGGTTGAAGGGCGCTACAACGAGTTTTCTGATGAAAGTGACTCACGCATTAATTTTAGCTTTTCTGATAAATACTTCGACGATACCTTTGGCTTTATTATAACCGCCTCTAAAGATACCCAAAAAACACGACAAGATCGTATTAATACCGATTGGGCTAACGGCGCAATTCCTATTGTTGATTTAGATGATGCGACTGGCCGTACAGCACATGACACTGTTACAGGCAAAGCAATCAGGGTACTTGGCAATCAACGTGATGCTGATGGAAATAAGCTTTTTGGTGAAAATGGAGAAGCATTATTAAATCCACTGAGTTCACTTAATAATTACGACCCTGAAACGCAAATATTACATGAAGGTGATTTATTTGTTTTAGCGCGTGAGGTTATTGATTTTACATTAAATAATGACCAACGAGATCGCTTGTCAGTGTCTACAGGTTTTCAATACCAACCAACAGAGTCACTCGATATTCAGCTAGATGTAACTCATACAGAGCAAGATGTGTTAACCGACAGTCAACGACTGCGTTTAAACATGGGACCTGTAACACCTTTAATTTATGCCGGTGACGACAATACAGCACTAAACGGGGTTGATTTATCGACCAATACCTTGCAGCAATCAAGTAGCCGCTCTACAAGTGGTAACTTTGTTCGCTCCTACGGACTTAGAGAAATTGATACTAATGTTGCGTCACTCGATATTGATTATCAGGTAACCGATTCATTAAATATGAATGTAAGAGCTGGTTTTTCTAAAACGACAGATGAAACACCAAATGATGATGAGAAAGACCGTTACATCTCTATTAGTACAGCTACATGGGGCACGGCAGGTCGTCAAATAGTTGAATCAATGCCCGATGGCAGCCACGAAATGGTTGGCTACGACTGTGGTAGCAATGGAGAATGTAGTTACTCAACAGGTGTTACTCCAGGGGAGTTTGACGCATTTGATGGTACGTCTAATGCGGTATACAGCCGTTTTAATCCGTATGACATGCAGCACAATCACTTAGGTAGTTTAGTGCTTCGTAAAAACAAATTAGCGGATACAAACAAGTCGCTTTTTGTTGATTTTGACTATGCGCTTGATGGCGACTTTATTAGATCGCTTGAGTTTGGAGTTAAGTGGTCAAATCGTAAAAAAGATGTCTCTATTCAAAATAGAGCAACCACAAATGGCAGTGACTTAATAGATTTAGAAGACCCTGATCAAGCGTTTGAAGTACGTGGGCTTGGTACAATTCGCTTAGCCGATATAGTGGCTGATAGCGCCTATCCTTACGATAATTTTGGTGAAGATATTCAATCAGACCGCTCTGCACAGTTTTTTAATGGTTGGCCGTTACTAGATGCCGAAAAAGCGCTTGAAATTGTTTCAGGTAAAGATGCAGGCGAAGTAGGTATACGCGAAACCATTACAGGCAGTCGTAATATTGAAACCGAAACAAAAGCCGCTTATTTTAAAGCAAACTTTGAGCTGATGGATGGCAAGCTAACAGGTAACTTAGGCCTGAGGTATGTAAAAGATGACACAACAGCAACAGGCGTAGGCGGTATTAACTTTATTCGTAATCCGCAAATGGTTGATGCGTACAATTTGTTAGTTGAACGTGGTTTAGCTAATACTAACTTGGATGCCTGCCCAACGGGTGTTATGGGTTTAAATGAAAATGGTCAGGCTGATCATCGTTACACACCTACAAACGATGCTGAGCTACAAAACTGTTGGGCATGGCAAATCACTCATGCGTATAACCGTTCAAACCCAGCTACTTTCCCTGTTGATCCGCAAACGGGTCAGTTTGTAATTCCCGGTGCTGATGGCAACACAGGGCTGGGTGTAAATCAGCAAGTGTTTGTAGATGAAAATGGCAACATTATAGCTAACAATGCATTACCTTCTTTAATTTACGACAGCAACGGAAATTTAGTTCCAACGTCAGCTAATGCATGGGCGCACTTTGCAAGTAACGGACAAATTTGGCCATTTTTAGACAGAACAACCTCATTTACAGGAACACAAGGTAGCGGACGTGAAGTACAAGACCGCGTTGCATGGGTAACTAAAAAAGGCGGACATGACGCTTATTTACCTAGCTTAAACTTAAACTATGCAGTTAACGAAGAAATGATTGCACGTTTTGCTGTTAGTAGAACAATGACGCGTCCTCGTTTTGATTCATTAAACCCACGTACACAAATTTTTGAGCAACAATGGGACTCTGCTAATGGCTCAGCAGGTAATGCAAATTTAAAACCGCTTAAATCAACCAATCTCGACTTGTCTTATGAGTGGTACTTTAGCGACTCAGGTTTACTTTCAGCTGCGTTTTTTTACAAAGATATGAAAGACTTTGAAGAAACGGTAGTTGTTCCGTATCACTACAAAGACGTTAGGACTGAATACGATTTACAAACAGCCGATTTATTACTTGATTACGATGAGAATAGAGCACCAGGTAGCGAAGAAGATTGTATGCCACTTAGGCAAGTTGCGGGCTTTTTTGACCAATGGCGCATTGAATGTGACGTTGTAAACGTAACCACAGTAACCAATGGTAAAGGCGCCGATATTAAAGGTGTTGAACTAGGTTACAACCAAAACTATGACTTTTTACCAAGTTATTGGGGTGGCTTAGGTTTAAACATGAACTATACCTACCAAGATTCAGAATCTGATCGTCAGCAGGTAGGTAATACCGATATATTTTTAAAACCACTACCACAACCTTTCACTCCAAAGCATTCTCTAAATACAACACTGTATTGGGAACAAAAAGGGATTCAATTACGTTTAGCGAGTCGCTACACCGGGGATCAATTAGTTAACCGAGGTTTAGTTGGCGGCGCTACATGGCAAGAGGCAACCCATCGTTTGGACTTTAGCTCAAGTTATAAAATTAATAAAAACTTTAGCTTAACTTTTCAGGCACTTAACTTAACTGATGAAACTAACCGAATTTATTACACCAGTTCATTTAGTCGTAATGCGTTTGAAGCTAACTCGCAAGAGGTTGTGCTTGATGAAGGTAATGCAATTGAAGATGGCAGTGTAACTACTTCGCGTACAGCATCAGTTTGGAAAACAGGTCGTCAGTTCCGTGTTGGTCTTCGCGGTACCTTTTAATTGAGAAATTATTAGCAGCGGGCCACGTTAGGCGCGCTGCCTTACAAATCTTGGAGAGTAAGATGAAACATAACTTACTAATAAAAACAGTAATTAGCAGTGTTATATTTTCAGTATTAACAGGGTGCGGTGGAACGGATGAAGGTTACGATCCGCAGTTTAAATCTGATTTAGCACTTGTAATCGATACCGCAGTAATCACGAGCACATTAAATGAAGAGTCCGGAGTTCAAGAAATTGATTTACTGCAAGGCGTAACAATCGACGGTAAACCAGCCTCTGAGTCAGGTGCAACCATAAACGTAAGTGAGTTAGAGTTTGTGGTTAATAATAATTTCACTACCCCACAAACAAGTGCTAATACCATTGCATCACACCGAATTTCACCTTTTACACAATCAAGTGATAGCACTAAATTAGTTATAAATACCGATGCGTTTTCGGCGGCATTAAGACAATGCGACCAAACCGATATAAGAGGCGCTTTAGATGGCGGTGGTAATCCTATTGCTGATGGTAACTTAGATTTTCCGAGCCAAGTTATTTATAACATTACATATTCCATCAATAATGGTGCAGCTGTTGAACCGAGCGGCGCACTGCCTACACGTACATTACAATTAACTGTCAATGCGATTGATGATGTTGTAACTGAGGTCAGCGTCTCGCCGATTGAAATTCCTGCTGGTGGTCAAGCAAGTGTATTCGCATCAGCGATACCAAGTTACGCGTGTAACCCCGCACTTATTTATTCAATTGCAGATGAAGATATTGCAACCATTGATGAAAATGGCCTTATTAGGGCTAAAAATACCGGTGAAACGACTATTACAGCCACAAGTGTTGATAACCCCGATGCTTCAGCAAGCGCCACACTTACAGTGACAGGTGCTTTTAGTCTTGCAATAACAAACGACGATAAAAATGAGCTAGGCGCTTCTTCAGGTAACAAGGACGTTCCAATCTGTGTGGCCAGTGGTGTAGAAGTACAGCCGGCTTTACTAAACGCAGAGTTAAGCGGCGAATATACTTTTGATTGGACACTTAACGATGAAGTTTCATTTACGAAAAGCTTAACCGCAAAAAGCGGCTTTGGAGAAGTACTTGCCATTAAAGCACCTACAACAATAGACAGTTCAAATACGGTAACGGTTGAACTTATTGATGGCGATACAGCAAGTACACCTTTATCACTTATTTCGCAAAAAAGTATTACGGTTAATACTGTTAATAACCAAATGTGTGAGCCGGGTGTGTCTGAACACGAAGTAGGCTTTAACACCGACTTTAACCTCAATGGTGAAGGGGCTCCTTATAAAGGTAATGCCACTTATAGCGTATCGGCAACCTCTGTGTCGGGTAATGGTCGTTCGCTTGAAATTACAGCGGGTACTGCTACTCAAGGTGAAGCGAATACACCGTACTCTTTTGCAACTCAGCAAGTTTGGAATAAACAACGTAACTGGTACAGCGCCAACTATGGACGTGGTGCCGAGTCTGTTGGTAAAACATACCGTTATGCCGTGTGGGTTAAGTTAAATCAAGTGCCTGTTGAACCCGTTACGTTACGCCATGTTGTTGTACCGTGGGTTTATGACGGGATACCAGAGGATGCAAATGGATTTACAGGTCGTTACTCAGAAGCGGGCTTATTTAGCGCAGCACTCGCAGCCACTACGCAGTGGCAATACATCGAGTTTGTAGAGGATTCAACTAATAAACGCGACTGGGCTATTCCAGCAACATGGAGCTCAATTACCGATGTGTTTACCCTTTGGGAAGTGTATGGACTGCCAACGGGTGATTCAATCTTGATTGACGATTACGCAGTTACGCGTACCGATATTTAAGCGAGTACTAGACGCATAACATAATATTAATTAAAGCGGCTTTAAACTAAATAGGTTTAAAGTCGTTTTGTTTGCTTATAAGCCACTAAAAATCTATTTATTTACGTATTAATTTTTAACTTTCACACAAACTTACATACAAAATAATGAGACATCATGAACAACACGCAAAAAAATATAAAAACACATAAATTGACGCTCACAGCAGCATTATTGTCGGTAATAACCATTGGCGGTTGTAGCAGCGATGCGACGACTAACACGCAAAAGCTTCCCCAAACTAAAAATAACTTATTGCCTTTAACAGATCCGCAAAACACCGGTAAATGGGTACTTAACACTCAAGTAAGTGACGAATTTGAAACCAGCACTATCAATGAAGAACGTTGGTACATTGTGGGTAAACTTGAAAACGGTAAACCTGTTTATAAGCATCCAGATAATCCAAATAAAAAAGTATGGAAAGGCCGCGCACCTTCACAGTTTTCGGGTAATAACTACCGCCTAGAAAATGGCAAACTAAAGCTAGAGACACGTTGGGAGCCCGACTTTCCTTTTGAACAAAAAATACATAAACCCGTGTTTGGTGATGCACTTAAATACGAAAACCTTACAACGGCATGCTTTATCGGCAGAAAGTCATTTCAGTACGGATACATAGAAATTAAAAGCAAAGCCGCTGATGCGCAAGTGAGCAGTGCATTTTGGTCGATGGGTGAAAAGTTAGAAGTTGATTTTTTTGAATTATTTGGCGACTCGCTTGACCCTAAAAAAGATCACATAGACAGTGAGTTATGGTGGTCAATCCGCGATTGGAATAAAAAAGTAAAAGGCAAGCCAACTTATACAGAGCGCAAAGATTTAGGCTTTAGAGTGGCAGATGACTTTCATGTTTATGGAATTGACTGGAGCGCCCAAGGAATTAAATATTATGTTGACGGTAAATTATTTAGCGAAGTATCTGCAGCACAAGCTGATGCATGGGCAAAAGAGCACCGCGGGGTTGATACAGGCTATGTAGCCACTAAGCCATTATTTTTATGGCTTGATCAGGAGACTTTTCCTTGGCATGGCGTACCAAAAAGTAAAGAAGAGCTTGAACGTAATAGCCCTGAGGGCAAAAAAGATGATGGTGTAGTCGACTTTGAAATTGAATACATCCGTGTGTGGCAGCAAAAACCATTACAGTCAGTTAAGTAAGGAGTGGGTTAAATGAAAAAAAATAGTAAGCCAGCAAACACGTTATTTTGTTTATCACTGATCGCTACAAGTATTCTGCTTTATGGATGTAACACCACTCAAAGGGCAAGCAATGAAACGCTAAGCGACAACAGCAGTAATAAATTAATGTTTAGCGAATCGCACAATATTATACCTTTTGAGCCGCTATCGCGTCGTAAATGGGATAGCGCGCTGATTGCAGACTTTGATAAAGACGGCTATCAAGATGTATTAATTACTGAGCATACCCACGCAGTAAAAATTTTTTGGAATAACAAAGACAATACATTTTCAGCACCACAGATAATTATTAAAGGCGACACACACGGCGTCGCTGTTGCTGATTACGACTTAGATGGTCGTATGGATTTAATAATAGCCCAAGGCGGTGGTGGAGGCCTAAAACCGCGTTTACCTGTATCGTTTCAAATAAATCACGACCGGACTGTTGAAGGCGGAGAAACGTTTGATAATTTTGAACGTACACGCGGACGTGCGGTTAAATTAATTGATGGCAATAACAGTGGCACTTTAGATTTAATGCTCTCTGCTTTTCCGCTTAAAAAGCAAAAAAAGGGAGCCAATCATATATATAAAAACGAAGGGCATAATCATTTTAAGTTTGTCGATTACTTACCTACTGCAAAATGGCTTGGTTATAAAGTCTTAGTTAGTGATTTTGATAATGACGGGCACGATGATTTATTTTTTTACGGCGGAGATGACATTGTTGTAGCGCAGAGTAAATCTGATTTAGGTTATAAAAATAAAAGCAAGGCTGTACTAGGAAATAATCGCAATATTAGCTATGTGAGTAGCATAACCGAAATTGACTTTGATAATGACGGTGACTTTGATTTATTTTTAACGCGCGCTAAACACCAATTTGAACAACACACCTTTTACGATGCTCAATCTCAAAACTTTGCTTTTTTTACTCGTAACGAAGCATTTAAATTTGAAGATTTTAAAATCGAAGGTGACTTTGAAATAGAAAACCTGCAAATGGCTTATCCCCATTTTAATGTGTTTATTGGCAAAAATAGTGCGCCTTTAGCATTACAAGGGCATGGCGGCAGTGAACGTACGGTACAGGTAACAAAAGAGCAGGCTGCTGGCTGGCCTAAAAAACTACATAAAAAAGGTTTATATATAGGTTACTTAGGTAACGATACTTGGCGCGTAGCGGGGGATACTAAATCGCCCACAGCCGGTGTTATTAAAAGAGTGACTAATTCACCCAAAGTAAAAGGGCTTGAGCCATTACCAGCGGTATTATTAGAAAACCAGCAAGGTAAATTTGTTGATGCAACAGCCAAGCTAAATATTAATCTTAGCGAACCTACAACCAGTGCTGTAGCCGGAGATTTTAACAACGATGGCTGGAGTGACTTATTTGTATTACGTTATGGCAATCCGGCAAAAGCCAACGAGCAGGTACTGTATTTAAATCAGCAAGGTAAAGGCTTTGAGGCTTTACAAAACCATGGTGTTATTTCAATTGAGCTTGGAGCAACAGGGGGCAGTGCACAGGCCTTTGATTACGATAATGACGGGGACCTTGACTTAATTTACTCAAACGAGCGCGGTCGCTGGCATCTATTTACTAATAACAGCATTTTAGACGCACAGCATAATTTTTTAGTCACTAATATTGGTTACTCTCCTAACGCTGGTGTGTCGGCAATGGGGGCTACAGCGACTATAAAAGCGTGTGGGCAAACTTATAAACGAGTTGTAGGCGCAACAGGTGCTGGCTTTTCACAAAGCGAAAATAACCGATTACATACTGGTTTAGGACAGTGTACTAAGGTGCAAAGCGCCAAGGTTAAGTGGTCAAATGGCGAGTACGTTGAACTTAATTATAAAAACCTAAATGATCCGAAGGGTATTTATGCAGGTAAACAATTTTTTGATGGGAATAACTATAATGATTAGAAAAAATAGTAGTTTAGGGTTTTGTCTATCCACCTTGTTGTATTCAGGTATTATTAATGCTTCAGTCGATCCGTCAAGTGACATAAATATACAGCCCTATCAAGGAACTCAAGTTAGTCATTATTTACTAACATGGTCAGATGAATTTAATGGTACAGAGGTAAATGAAAAACGATGGAATTACCGATTAGACTGTAAACACTGGAGCCAACAGCGTAAGGCTAATAATACTGTATCTGGTGGTCTTTATCGCATTCATCTTCGAAAAGAAAGTGTGGACTGTCCTAATAATAATGCCTTACAACCAGGTCAACAAAAAGGTCAAAAACCTGCTGGGAAAGTTCAGTATACAGGCGGAGGTATTATTTCAAAAGACGAACTACGATACGGGTATTATGAAGCTAAGCTTAAAATGCCTTCAGGAGCGGGGTGGCATACTTCATTTTGGATGATGAGAAATCAGTTTATAGATTCAACGAGTAAACACGATTTAAATAGTAACATTGAACTAGATCCTGTTGAGAATGATTCGATTGATTTAAAGCATTATCAAATTGACGCGCATCAATGGTCACCAACGCCAGGGACTGAAGACCTTGGTCGTAAACAAAATAAGGTCGGCACAAAGCAAGTTAGATTTAAAGATGAAACTCGCTTAGATGATTTTCATATATATGGTTTAGAGTTTACATCGACCCATTTGCGTTATTTTTTCGATGGGAAATTACAAAAAGAAACCTCGTTTGATGTCAACCAGTATAAACACAATGATATTAGTATTTGGTTTACTTCAATAGCATCATTTTTAGCTAATACAAAACAGGTAGATAATAGCCATTTACCTGCTGAAGCACAGGTTGATTATGTTCGCTTTTTTCAAACTCCCAAGCAAATAGATGAACTTCAATAATACTATTAGGGCGTGTTGAACGGTGTAGATTGAAATTCGTTCAATCTAGGGGCGATTTAATCGCGGTGTGAGGTTTGTAACGTAGTGGGCTCGGTAACTGCTCCTGCGTTACCCTACTGGCTTTCATCCATGTAAGAATAAGTAAAAACCGAGTAGTAGAGAATTGGCTGTCCCTATAAGCAGCCCTAAATGGCACGCATGTTTAGCATCTATGCTGCATTATCGCCTATTTATGGGGAACAGCCACACTACATAGGCCCCGCCTTGCATAAACACCAAACATACTGCTGAAAATCCAATTACCAAAGATCAACGTGCCCTAAATATTATTATAAAGAAACTTGGATCCAAATAGTAAATGCATAGCTTGAATAGGTAAAAGAAGTGGTCAGTTGAATACAGACTGATCGCAACACAGGTAAACCTAGTTATCGCTTCAAATAAGCACAAGACGCATTTGATGAGCGTAACCGCCCAGACTGTAAATCACGTTAGAACTAATCGTATTATCATGAAAAGTGACACAAAGTTTAAAGTGCGGTGTTTACTTTACACATACTGGCAGCAAAGGCTGAATGAAAGCACGAATAGATTACTGCGACAATATTAGCCTAAATCTACTGATTTCAAAAAGTAGCACTATCAGACGTTGAAGGTTTCATAGTAAAGACAAATTAATGGCGAGCATATGAGAGTTATAGTTGCTTAGCGGTTATATACTTCAAAGTTGAATTTACCAAATGTTTTAGTGTGGGGTAGATGTTGATTTTTATCAAATTAGGGACGATGAAATCGTCCCTAAATACAGACTTTAATTAAAAGCTATATTGAACACTTGCACCCACATAACGACTCCAGTCACGAGGGTAGAATGCTTCCCCAAACCCTTCAGAGTTTATACGTTGGCGAGTAGTGTACGACTTATCAAATAAGTTTTTAATGAATACACTAAACTGTAAGTTATCTTTGCTTACGCTTAAGTAACCATCCCAAATGCTTGACGATGGGTTTGCTGATTCGCCAAAGGCAAGTTCATTAATTGATTGCGTATGGCTACCATTATAACGCCAAACCGCACGTGTATTAGCTTTCCAGCCGGTATCAGCAATTTGTGTATTATATGAAATAGTACTTAAAAATTGTTGCTCAGCATTATTAGGGAAAGATAAACCCGTTTGATCAAAGCTCTGACGGCCTGTTGAATCAGTAGTACAGCGAGAAGCAAGTAAACCACCATCACCAGCAGGACAATTTATAGGTGTATCAGAAAAGTCTTCAAAGCGTGCATCAAAATAAGCGTAGTTAAACGACCACTTTAATTTATCTGATATTTTAACCACTACATCGGCTTCAATACCGGTTGAACGTGCTTGTGCTGCGTTTACATAGCCTGCAAAAATAATGTTATTTTCTTCATCTATTACACGGCTGGCACGTACTTGATAATCGTCAACTCTCATATCAAAGTACGTAAAGTTAAACAGTAAATCATTATCAAAATATGCTGAACGCAGACCTACTTCAAAGTTTGAAGAGTTTTCAGGATCGGTAGGGAAGTTGTCTGCATCGGCAGGGTCCGTATTTGTTGTTACAAAGTAAGATGCCCCTTTATAGCCGGTAGAATAATTTACATAACCGCGAATATCATCAGTAAAGTCATACCCTACAACCGCTTTGTATATAAAGGCGGTGTCTGAGTTATCAAATTTAGTTGGCGCGTCTTGGCGTAAAATAAGCGATGGATCTGTTTGAGCAAGTTCTAATACTTCATTGAATGTTTCCATTCCAACACCCGTAGAAGGTGTTGCCAAATCTGTACGAGCAAAGGTTGCATCACTTTTTTCGTGTAATAATCTAAAACCAAAAGTAGCATCTAATTGCTCAGTTATTTGGTATTCAAGTTGTCCAAAAATAGCGACGTTTTCAAAACCAGTTGTAAAATCACCACTATTTAGTAAGCGAGAAGGCGTTAGTAATGAGCGGTCGTCATCGCCAGTAGTTGCATAGTTAGCTAAAAAAGCATCGGTAGATTGCTTTGAATAACACCCTGTTAATTCGCCGCCTTCAATAAAGCCACGGTTACCTGCAATACAGCCGTCACGTATTTCAGAGCGCTGACCATCGGTATCATGGTAAAAAAGACCTAATACCCAATCAAATTTTTCATTATTAAATGACGAAATACGAAATTCTTGTTGAAGCACATCAACTGATTCGTTACCACCAAAAGCGGTTCGCTCTACAGGAAAATTAATAGTGAAAAATGCGGAACTGTTATATAAATCAAAATCTCTGTAGCTACCATTATAGCTAAGTGTAATTTCATCATTTAGGTAGTAATCAGCCGATATTGAAAAGCCAAAATTTTCTGTTCTACCAAAATTACCTTCAGCATTACGCGATGTAACTGGGCCGCCGGCTTCTTCAAAAGTAGACTCAGGATTTACACGGTTATAGGTTGTGCCTTCAATAGTGCCATCATCTTTTACATTAACGATTGGACGAGGGCCAAAATCTGGGTTTATTCCACCTAAACGAGTAAGAGAACAACAATTTGTGTCTGTCTCTGAATATTCTAAGCGAAATAGTACGTTTAGCTCTTCACCGTTGTCATACAAAAGTTGGCCACGACCAGCTTTCGTTGTTTTTGCGCCTATGGTGTAATCTTCTTCACCAGGCATGGTGTTTTCTATCCAACCATCAATATCACTGTATTGCGCGTTAAATCGAGCTGCCCAGTTTTCGTTAAGGGGTACATTTACGGTCCCGCTAAAATCAGTGCCATCAAACTCAGTAACCTGTGCTCTAACCGTGCCTGAAACTCGGTCATCTAGTTGCGGCTTTTTAGTTACATAATGCAATAGGCCTGTTGATGTGTTTTGGCCAAATAAAGTCCCTTGTGGGCCGCGCATTGCTTCTACACGCTGTACATCTGAAATAGGTAAGTTAAGCATTGATTGGCGAGGTAATACTTCTCCATCTATAACGACAAGGTTTGAAGACTGTAAGCCAATTGAATTTGTAAAAGTGCCTATACCACGTGTTTTTAATGTTGTAGTTCGTATTTCACTGCTGTCATCAATGCCAAAACCAGGTAAGTAGGTGACTAGATCAAACCCATTATCTATACCAATTTCTTGAATTAAATCACCGCTTAGCACTTCGATTGAAGAGGGAACTTCTTTTAATGCCTGATCGCGTTTTTGTGCGCTCACTAAAATAACTTCAAAATCGTCTGAATTGCTTTTAGCTTGTTTTGCGGTTGTTTCTTCTTGTGCATATGCAGTGTGTGTGAAAGCTGATAAAGAACAACATGCAAGTAATATTGCTGTATGCAATTTACTGTGTTTAAGCATTTTAACCACTCCGTTTCTTCATAATTACTGTGTGTGCAGATAATGCAACGGCAGTATCTGTTATTTAGAATCAGGCTAATTAAACAGCGACTCTTAATTGCGATAAAGCTATAAGCAATCAAGAAGTGTAAATAATCACGAATGATTCATTCTAACAATTTAAACATATGATGTTTGCAAGTGCAATGTGTTGATTACTTGTTTATTAAATGTTGCTTGTAATATTGAGTTTATAACCTTGTATTACCGTTTAAGTAACACAAGATTATTAAGTTAAGTGGTTGAATTTTAGTCTCTAATCTAAATTACAGATTTAGAGTGAAAAATAATTTAATTTCAAAAAATTATTTTAAACGAGCAAAAAAGTGGTAATCCTCAGCATTTTTAAGCTTTTGAGCAAAGCTCATTCCTAAGTTTTTGAGCTGCTGTGCATTATTATAAGCACCAATTTTGAGCTTTAATTCACTCACGGCCTGCGCTGTTGAGCCAATGCTATCTAGCGCTAAAAAGTACAAATAAGCGTATTGCACGTTATTACTCTCAAGTGTCATTGCGTGTTTAAACGAATCAACTGCAGCGGGTTTGTTACCGCTTCTAATAAGCGCCATACCGTTTGCATAATGTAGCGGCGCTGAGGTAGGTACTGCTTTTAAACCACTATTTAACGTGCTTTGCATTTTTGCTGTTTGACCAAGGCGATAATAAATATCGGCTAAATTTACATAACTTGCATCAAAGTAAGGGTCAACGCTAATGCCTTTTTGTAACGACTTTATAGCACCGTTTATGTCTTGTTTATTAAGCGCGAGCATACTTTGATTTATGTTACCTTCACCGCGCCATGTATTGACAGTATTAGCGTGTGCAAGCTCTATAATTGATTGATTAAGCCCGTTTAACTGCGCTGTTGTTTGGCTTAGGTTTTGCGCAGCAGCAACACGCACCGATTTTAATTTGTCGGTTAATAGTTGCTTATAGCTTTTTAAGCGCTCTGCTTCGGGGAGTAAAAAGCCCACTTTAGCAATCGCTAAGCGAATAAGCGGAAGCGGCGAGTTAACCCAACTTTTTACTGTGGCATCGTTTAGCTCAGCGCCCGAATTACCTAAATAGGCAATTGCACTGGCGCGGTCTATTTCATTTAACGAAAAGTCATTAATTAAGCTCATATGTGCATTTTGCGATATCGCTTTTAATGA